>SKJZ01000194.1 GCA_007121755.1 Halorhodospira sp.
AGACGTGGAGCAGCTTGCGCGCTTGGTCGGCCAGCGCCTCGGCGATCTCCGGGTGGGCGTGGCCCAGGTTGCAGACGGCGATCCCCGCCAGCGCATCCAGGTAGGCCTGGCTGTCGCTGTCATAGAGCCACGCGCCCTTGCCGTGGGTGAACGCCACGGGGAGCCGCGCATAGGTAGGGATCAATGGGTCCATGGAGATTCCATTCAAAGATGGGTGCGGCTTGGGATGACACTTTCCGAAGAGTACGCCAAACCGTATAGACTATCGGCTGCTGAGGTTCGATTCAAGCGTGTGGTTCCGTGGAGTTAGTGAGAGTGTGTTGAAATCTTCGTTCGAGCAACCGGTTGTTTGCCATGCAACGCAATGCAATCACGAAGAACACTCCATCGAAAGCGATGGATGCAGTCGACCTGACGGTCTTCGCCAGCCGAATCTCCTCGGTCTGCGAGGAGATGGGCGCTGTCCTGCGCCGCACTGCTTTTTCACCGAATATCCGCGATCGGCTGGACTTCTCTTGCGCAGTGTTCGATGTCCACGGCCGGTTGGTCGCACAGGCCGCCCATATCCCGGTTCACCTGGGCAGCATGGCCTACGCCATGGCCGATGTAGTGGCGCGGTTCGAGCCGGTCCACGGGGATGTACTGGTCTTTAACGATCCCTTCCTCGGTGGCACGCACCTCCCCGACGTCACGCTCGTGGCCCCGGTCTTTGTCGAGGGGCGCTTGATGGGGTTTGTCGCCAATCGCGCCCACCACGCCGATATCGGCGCGGTGACGCCGGGTTCGATGCCGCTCTCCACCCGGTTGGAAGAGGAGGGTATGGTGATCCCGCCACAGCGTCTCTATGCCGGCGGGGTCTGCTGTGAAGAAGTGCTGAACGGCATCACCGGTGCGACCCGCAATCCGAGCCAGGCGGCCGGCGACTTTGCTGCCCAGGCTAGTTCAGTGCGTACCGGCGCGTCACGGCTCGGGGAGCTTGTTCGCCGTGTCGGCGTGGACGGCTACCCACGGGCTGTTGCGGCGCTGAATGAGTACGCCGAGCGGCTGGTTCGCAGTGGCGTGGCCGCCATGCCGGACGGGCGTTACCGATTCCGGGATCTGATGGACGACGACGGCCAGGGTAACGCCGATGTGGCGATCCAAGTGGCCGTGGAAGTGGCCGGGGGCGAGGCGGCGGTGGATTTTACCGGCACATCGCCGCAGACCGCCGGTAATATCAACTGCCCCCTGCCGGTGGCCGCGGCGGCGGTCTACTACGTTTTTCGCTGCCTGATGCCGGAGCATACGCCGGCGTGCGCCGGCGCCTTCTCCCCGGTCCGGATTACGGCCCCGGAGGGGTGCCTGGTCAATGCCCGCCGGCCGGCGGCGGTCGCGGCGGGCAATGTGGAGACCAGCCAGCGCATCGTCGACGCGGTCTGCGGCGCACTGGCCGAGGCCTTGCCGGGCCGTATCCCGGCCGCCAGCCACGGCTCTATGAACAATCTCGCCATGGGCGGTGGGGTGGGCGGAGACGGGTGGGATTACTACGAGACCATGGCCGGCGGCGCCGGCGGTGGGCCCGCCGGTCCGGGGCGCAGCGCCATCCACACGCACATGACCAATACCTTGAATACGCCGGTGGAGGCGTTGGAGATGGCGTACCCGTTGCGCATCCGGCGCTATGCGGTGCGGCGCGGGACAGGAGGGGCGGGGCTTCACCGTGGGGGCGACGGCGTGGTGCGCGAGTACGAACTTCTGGCGCCGGCCGAGGCTACATTGATCACCGAGCGGCGACGGCACTGCCCCTGGGGGCTCGCCGGGGGCGGGGCCGGCGCGGCGGGGGAGAACCGTCTGAATGGCGAGCCTCTCCCCGGCAAGGCGCAGTGCCGGTTGCAGCCCGGTGATCGCTTGGAGATCGCTACGCCGGGAGGCGGTGGTTGGGGGCGCTGAGCGCCCCGGCCCGCGGCCGCTTGCCGTCCCTGACCGTCGCGTTGGCGTCCCGGTGGGAGATCGAGTAGCATCCCCCGGCAAACGGCATTACGCCGATACTGTGTTTCCGCTTACAGAGCCCTCTATATATCGTGTCCCTTTCTGCCAAGAACTTGTCAATCCGCGCGCGCTTCCGCGCCTTCCTGCCCGTGGTAATCGACGTTGAGACCGGTGGCCTCAATTGTGAAACCGATGCCCTTCTTCAATTGGCGGCGGTGATTCTGCGTTGCGACGAGCGGGGCCGGATCTATCCGGCGGAGACCCATAGCTGCCACGTCGAGGCTTTCGAGGGGGCCAGGATCGATCCCAAGGCGTTGGAGCTCAATGGCATTGTCCCTGATCACCCGTTGCGCATGGCGGTGCCCGAGCGTGAGGCGCTGCAGAAGGTCTTCCAGCCGGTACGCCAAGAGTTGCGGGAGACGGGCTGTAACCGGGCTGTGTTGGTTGGTCACAATGCTTTCTTCGATCTGGGTTTTGTCAATGCGGCGGTGAATCGTTCGGGGTATAAGCGCAATCCGTTTCACCCTTTCTCCAGCTTCGATACCGGAACCCTGGCCGGCCTTGCCTTCGGTCAAACGGTGCTTGCGAAGGCGGTGCAGGCGGCGGGGCTGGAGTGGGACGCCTCGGAGGCGCACTCGGCGATATACGACGCCGAGAAGACGGCGGATCTCTTTTGCGCCATCGTCAATCGGTGGGATGAAGCGGTGGGGCGGCCGGCGCCCACGGGGTGACGGGGCGGTGGTAAGGGCCCGGAAGGCGGGCCGGGAGGGGACGGGGGCTCGTGATCGGCGACCCACTGCGCTCCTCGCCTTCCGCCGGGCCCGGCCGGACGCGCACTGTTGCGGACCATCCATGGTCCGCTCCCTGCGGGCGCGCTTCGCGCGACCCGATTCGCTCCCGGCGAATCGGTCCTTGCGCTCCGGCCGACGCGCACATCCCTGTGCGCGCCCTGCGGGGCTGGTCCGGCTCCAGGCGGTCGCTCCGTTCGACGTCGCCGATGACGAGCCCCCGCCCCCTCCCGGCCCGCCTTCCAGGCCCTTACCACCGGGTGGGGAGTGTGGGCAGTGAGGCGGTGCTCAGGAGTCGGCGGAGCTTCCCGCCTTTTCGACGAGCTTTTGCAGCTCTCCGGATTCGTACATCTCCATGATGATGTCGCACCCGCCCACCAGCTCGCTGTCCACGTAGAGTTGAGGAATGGTGGGCCAGTCGCCGAAGACCTTGATCCCCTGGCGGATCGACTCGTCCTGCAGGACATCCACGTAGGCAAACTCACGGCCACAGGCGGCCAGTGCCTGAGAGGCGCGCATGGAGAAGCCGCACTGGGGATGCTGCGGGCTTCCCTTCATATAGAGAATGACCGGGTTGTCGGTGACTTGCTGGCGAATCGTCTCTTGGACCTGTTCGTCGGACATGGCAGTGGTGGTCTCCCGTCAGAATTTGTGCATCTAACTTACCGATTCTACGCGGTGAGCGCCGCCCTTCACACCATACCCGTGACAGGGTTACTCACCGTAAGACGGGCAATGCCCGTCTTACGGTGAATGGCTTACAGCGATCCGCCAAGCGGTGGTGCCCCCCGCCCGCAGCGGGATCAGCTCTGCATTCCCGGCCGTGTAGGAGACCGGAACCGGTGTCTCTCGCCGCTCCAGGGTGATGGTCTCCTCGTTGACCGGCAGTCCGTAAAAGGCCGGTCCGTTGCGGCTGGCGAACGCCTCCAGGCGCTCCAGGGCGCCGGCCGCCTCGAACGCCTCGGCGTAGAGGGGCAGGGCGATGGGCGCGGAGTAACAACCGGCGCAGCCGCACGACGACTCTTTGGAGTGGCGTGGGTGGGGCGCGCTGTCGGTGCCCAGGAAGACCCGGGGGTGCCCGGAGGTGGCCGCTTCCAGCAGGGCCTCCCGGTCGCGGCGGCGCTTGAGGATCGGCATGCAGTAGTAGTGGGGGCGGAGTCCGCCGGCCAGGAGGTGGTTGCGGTCGTAGAGCAGGTGCTGCGGGGTGAAGGTGCCGGCCAAGCGGGGGTCGTCCCCGGTGACCAGTTCGGCCCCGGCGGCGGTGGTCACGTGTTCCAATACCACCTTGAGCCGCGGGTGGCGCGCCAGGAGCGGGAGCAATACGGTGTCAATGAAGGCCGCCTCGCGGTCGAAGATGTCGATGTCGTCGCCCACCCGTTCACCGTGGACCAGCAGCGGCAAGCCCGCCGCTTCCATGGCGGCCAGGGTCTCTTCGCAGCGGCGCAGGTCGGTGACGCCCGAGGCGGAGTTGGTGGTGGCCCCCGCCGGGTAGAGCTTGATGCCGTGGACGCCGCCGGCGGCGGCCCGTTCCATTTCACCGGGTGGCGTCTGGTCGGTCAGGTAGAGCGTCATCAGCGGCTGGAAGGGGCTTCCGGTGGGGAGTGCATCGAGGATGCGCTCCCGGTACGCTAATGCGGCTTCGGTGGTGGTCACCGGCGGGGTCAGGTTGGGCATCACGATGGCCCGCCCGAAGACGGCGGCGCTGTGGGGCGCCACCGCGCGCAGCATCTCGCCGTCGCGCAGGTGGAGGTGCCAGTCGTCGGGGCGGGGGATGGTTAGGGTGTCCATGGGGGGAGTCTCAAGTTTCAAGATTTAAGTTTCAAGAATGCCGGTATTCTAGGGAAATACTCGGGGGAGGGGTTTGATTGGCGTTTCCCTGGCAACCAGTAACTTTTTCGATAGCGGAGTCGTTTATGTCAGACGTGAAGAAAGTCGTCCTCGCCTACTCCGGCGGACTCGATACCTCGGTGATCCTCAAGTGGCTGGAGGAGACCTACGGCTGTGAAGTGGTCACTTTCACCGCCGATCTGGGCCAGGGCGAGGAGTTGGAGCCGGCACGGCGCAAGGCCGAGGCGTTCGGGATCAAGGAGATCTATATCGACGACCTGCGCGAGGAGTTCGTCCGCGACTTCGTCTTTCCGATGTTCCGCGCCAACGCCATCTACGAGGGGGAGTACCTGTTGGGCACCTCCATCGCCCGGCCGCTGATCGCCAAGCGCCAGATCGAGATCGCCCGGGAGACCGGCGCCGA
>SKJZ01000184.1 GCA_007121755.1 Halorhodospira sp.
ACGCCAATGTGCAGCCCCACTCGGGCTCGCAGGCTAACGCCGCGGTCTATCTTGCGCTGTTGCAGCCCGGCGACACCATCCTCGGCATGAGCCTCGACCACGGCGGCCATCTGACCCACGGCGCCAAGGTGAACTTTTCCGGCAAGATCTTCAACGCTGTGCAGTACGGCGTCGATGAGAACGGCCTGATCGACTACGCGCAGGTTGAACGGCTTGCCGCCGAGCACCGGCCGAAGATGATTATCGGCGGCTTTTCGGCGTACTCCCGGGTCGTCGATTGGGAGCGGATGCGCGCCATCGCCGATAGCGTGGGCGCCTACTTGGTAGTCGATATGGCCCACGTGGCGGGGCTGGTCGCGGCCGGCGTCTATCCGACGCCAATCCCGCACGCCCATGTGGTGACGACCACCACCCATAAGACCTTGCGCGGACCGCGCGGCGGCCTGATTCTGGCTAAATCGAATCCGGAGATCGAGAAGAAGCTGCAGTCGCTCGTCTTTCCGGGCACGCAGGGCGGGCCGTTGATGCACGTGATTGCCGCCAAGGCGGTGGCCTTCAAGGAGGCGATGGAGTCCGATTACCGCGGTTACCAGGAGCAAGTGGTGACCAACGCCCGCGCCATGGCGGCGGTGGTGGAGGAGCGCGGTTACAAGGTGGTCTCCGGCGGAACCGACAACCACCTCTTTCTGATGGATCTCATCGACAAGGGATTGACCGGTAAAGAGGCCGACGCGGCGCTGGGCCGGGCCTGCATTACGGTGAACAAGAACACGGTTCCGAACGATCCCCAGTCGCCCTTCGTCACCAGCGGGTTGCGGATCGGCACCCCGGCGATCACCACGCGCGGCTTTAAGGAGGCCGAGGCAAAGCGGCTGGCGGGCTGGATTTGCGATATTCTCGACCGGATGGACGATGAGGCGACGATCGAGCGGGTCCGGGGCGAGGTTCAAGCCATTTGCCGGGAATTCCCGGTCTATGGGGCGTAGTTACCGCATTGCGCTGCCCCTACTGCCAACACGCTGACACTCGGGTCGTCGACTCCCGCCTGGCGGCGGACGGCGAGCAGGTCCGCCGCCGCCGGGCGTGCGCCGGATGCGGCGAGCGGTTTACCACCTACGAGGTTCCGGAATTGGGGCTGCCGTGGGTGGAGAAGCGTGACGGCAGCCGGGAGCCGTTCTCCGAGGAGAAGCTGCGGCAAGGGCTGCTCCGCGCGTTGGAGAAGCGGCCGGTGGCCGCCGAGGAGGTGGAGTCGGCGGTGCGGCGGATCTGCAAGCGGGCCGCCGATGCCGGGGAGCGCGAGGTGGCGGCCACGGTGCTCGGCGAGTGGGTGATGGACGAGTTGCGTTCATTGGATCAAGTGGCCTATGTGCGTTTCGCTTCGGTCTACCGGCGCTTCGAGGATGTGGGCGGTTTCCGGGAAGTCATCGAGGGGTTGGAGCGGGACGGGCGTGGCGAGTGACCGGGTTTTCGAGGGCCTCACGACGTGTTGAGCGGTGATGACCACCACTGGATGGCCGACGCGTTGCGCTTGGCCGCCGCCGTCTTTCCGCCGCCGCATCCCAATCCCCGCGTCGGCTGCGTGCTGGTGCGGGACGGCGAATTGGTGGGGCGGGGGGCGCACCATCGGGCCGGAGGGCCCCACGCCGAGGTGGAGGCGATCCGCGACGCCGGCGGCGCGGCGCGGGGCAGCACCGCTTATGTGACATTGGAACCGTGTGCCCACCACGGGCGCACGCCGCCGTGCGTCGAGGCGTTGGTGGAGGCGGGGGTGGTTCGTGTGGTGGCCGCGCTGCGCGACCCCAATCCGCGGGTGGCCGGCGGCGGTCTCGAACGGTTGGCAGCGGCCGGGATCGAGGTCGTCGACGGTCTGATGTCCGCCGAGGCCGCGGGGCAGAACCGGGGCTTTCTCCAACGCATGAGCCACGGGCGGCCGTGGGTCACCGTCAAGCTGGCGGCGAGCCTGGACGGGCGCACGGCGATGGAGTCGGGGGAGAGCCGCTGGATTACCTCCGCGGCGGCCCGGCGGGATGTCCACCGCCGGCGGGCGGCCGCGTCGGCGGTGTTGACCGGCAGCGGCACCGTTCTGGCCGACGATCCGCGCTTGACGGCCCGCGATCTCGAGATCCCTTTGCCGGACGCGCGCCAACCGGGGCGGGTGGTGTTGGACTCCCGGCTGCGGACGCCGCCGTCCGCCGCGCTGCTGGCGGAGCCTGGTCCGGTGCTGGTCTTTCATGTTGCCGGCGATTCGGCGAGGCGGGACGCGCTGGTCGAATGGGGCGCCGAGGTGGTGGCCTTGCCGTCCGCCGGCGGCGGCATCGATCTCGACGCCGCGTTGCGCGCCTTGGCGGAACGGGAGGTCAACGATCTGTTCGTGGAGGCGGGGCCGACATTGGCCGGTGCGTTGACGCGGGCGGGGCTGGCGGATGAGTTGCTGATCTATCTGGCGCCGCACTTGATGGGCGATGCGGCGCGGCCGCTGATGAGGTTGCCGGGCATCGAGACGATGGATCAGCGGCTGCCGGTTTCGGTTACGGATGTGCGCAGGCTGGGGGACGCGTTGCGGATCACCGCGGCCCCGATGCCGGTGCCGGAATAGGTGGGTGGGGAAGACATGTTCACAGGCATCGTAGAGACGGTCGGGACGGTGGAGCGCGTGGATGCGGCCGGTGATGGGGTACGCATCGAGGTGGCGGCCGCCGGGCTCGGCGGTG
Source organism: Halorhodospira sp. (assembly GCA_007121755.1). Lineage (GTDB taxonomy): Bacteria > Pseudomonadota > Gammaproteobacteria > Nitrococcales > Halorhodospiraceae > SKYL01. Next base: position 2,712 of record SKJZ01000184.1, read on the forward strand.
GGCCTCTGGTCTTGGGGGAGAGCGTCGCGGTGGACGGGGTCTGTCTGACCGCCGCCGCGCTGGGCGAGGGCGGCATTTTTGCCGCCGACGCGTCGGATGAGACGTTACGGTGTACCGCCCTGGGACGGCTGCGGCCGGGGAGCCGCGTCAATCTGGAGCGGGCGGTGACGCCCGAAACGCGGCTCGGGGGGCACTTCGTGACCGGGCACGTCGACGGCGTCGGCGAGGTTGTCGCGCGGGAGCGGGCCGGCGGATCGGAGCGTTGGCGGTTCCGGGTTCCCCAAGGATTGGAGGGGTACGTCGCGGTGAAGGGTTCGGTAGCGGTTGCCGGGGTAAGTTTGACGGTGAACGCGGTGGACGGCCGGGAGTTCGAAGTCAATCTGATCCCGCACACGCTGGAGGCGACCAACCTGGGCGACCGCTCCGCCGGGGATCCGGTGAATATCGAAGTCGATCTCGTGGCCCGGTATGTAGAACGGCTGTTGTCTGTGCGCGGGTAGCCACCTTCCGGCGGGTTATTTGCTACCATTCCCGGTCCTTCGGCCTCCTGACGTTTCCAAACCCATGGCTTTCAATACCACCGACGAGATTATCGAGGAGCTCCGCCAGGGCCGCATGGTGGTGATCCTTGACGACGAGGACCGTGAAAACGAGGGCGACCTGGTGATGGCCGCCAGCCTCGTTCGTCCCGAAGATATCAACTTTATGGCTCGCTACGGGCGCGGCCTGATCTGTTTGACGCTGACCCGGGAGCGGTGCGAGCAGTTGCGCCTGCCGCTGATGGTGAGCGGCAACGACCGGCTGCACTCGACGAATTTCACGCTCTCCATCGAGGCGGCGGACGGTGTGACCACCGGTATCTCGGCCGCCGACCGCGCGCGTACGGTGCAGGCTGCGGTGGCGCCCCACGCCAAGCCGGAGGATATCGTGCAGCCCGGCCATATCTTCCCGCTGATGGCGCAGCCGGGCGGGGTGCTGACACGGGCCGGGCACACCGAAGCGGGCTGCGATCTGGCGCGTCTGGCCGGTTTCGAGCCGGCCGCCGTCATCGTGGAGATCTTGAACGAAGACGGCACCATGGCCCGGCGCGACCACCTGATCGAATTCGCGCGGCAGCACGGGCTCAAGGTCGGCACAGTGGCCGATCTGATTGCGTACCGGGTACGTAACGAACGGTCGGTCGACCGGGTGGCGAGTTGCGAGCTGCCGACCGAGTTCGGGCAGTTCCACTTCCACGCCTACCAGGACAATGTGGACGGGGCGCTGCACTTCGCGTTGGTGCGGGGGCGGCCCACTCCCGATAAGCCGGTGTTGGTGCGGGTCCATGTCGAGCATCTGCTGCCGGACCTGTTCGGCGCCGAGGGGCCGGAGTGTGGATGGCCGTTGCGGGCGGGCCTGGAGCAGGTCGGCCGCGAGGAGACGGGTGTGATCGTCGTACTCCGTTCATCCGATCCGACCCAGGCGGTTCTGCGCCATATGCGTGTCTACCGCGACGCGCAGCGCGGTCAAGGGGGCGAGAGTGAAGACGAAGGGTCCGGCGGCCCCGATCTGCGCACTTACGGTCTGGGGGCGCAAATTCTGACGGATCTGGGGGTTCGGCGGATGCGGGTGTTGAGCGCGCCGAAGCGTATGCACGCGCTCTCCGGATTCGGTATGGAAGTGGTGGAGTACGTTACGCCGCAATAGTGGGACCGGGCGCGCGCGCAAGCGTGCTGGGTGATAGTTCGGACCGGCGGGGTATAATCCGGCGTTTAATGATTCGGTAACAGGTCGACTTTATGCGTATTGTTGAAGGAAATCTCGTCGCGCCACAGGATGCGCGTTTCGCGTTGGTTGCCGCCCGGTTCAACGACTTTATCGTCGACCGTTTGGTGGACGGCGCCGCCGATACGCTCCGCCGTCACGGGGTGGCGGAGGAGCGGCTGGAGTTGATCCGTGTTCCCGGCTCTTTCGAGTTGCCGCTGGCCGCCCGCCAAGTGGCGGCGATGGGGCGCGCCGACGCGGTGATCGCGTTGGGGGCGGTAATCCGGGGGGATACCGCGCACTTCGAGCATGTGGCGTCGGGCTGCGCCAGCGGACTCTCGCAGGTCATGGTCGAGTACGGGGTGCCGGTCGCCTTCGGTGTGCTCACCGTCGACACTGTTGAGCAGGCCATCGACCGCGCCGGCGCCAAGGCCGGCAACAAGGGTGCCGAGGCGGCACTGGCGACGCTGGAGATGGTGAGCCTCCTGCCGCAATTGCAAGCATGAGTCGCCGCGGAGGTGGCGACAATCAGCGCCGGAGCAGGGCGCG
>SKJZ01000061.1 GCA_007121755.1 Halorhodospira sp.
GCGGAAAAGCTGGTAACCGACGGCGTAGATCTCTCTACCGCCAGAGCGAAAATCATGGAGGAGGTTAAAAAATCCATGAACGACCAGAAAACCGATAACGTCAATTTTGGCAGAGATGAAAGAGATTCTCTCAGATCAAATCTGTCGGTCGCGACACGGCGAATGCTCGGGGGAAAACTCGAACAGACCGAAGTTTCGGACCTGTCGAAAACCGAAATAAACGCCTGTCAGACGGTACAGGCGATAATCAGAGCGCTCTGCGAACACCACGGAGTACGGACGTACGCAATGTCCAACGCTCAGGTGTATGATGTTATGCGCGAAGCCGCTGACGGTTACGTGATGCAGGATTTCGCAGCTATTTTGCAGACAGCGGGAAAATCCATCCTTGTCGATATGTTCGAAGCACAAAACCCGACTCTCCCGCTATGGACCGGGGAAATGGATCTCGCTACATTCAACCAGTATTCGCAGGCGGATCTCACTCCTATTGCGGGCCTGGACGTGGTACAGGAAATGCATCCTCTTCCACAGTTGCAGATAAATGAAGCTGCTGAAACTGTTAAGCTGCTTACTAATGCCGGAGTAGTCACCTTCTCCAGGCAGGCAATAATCAGTGATACGCTCGGCGGTTTTCGCTCGATTCTGGCAAGTTTGGCAGAGGCAGCGGTCCGTAAACTGGAAAAAGTTGGATACGCAAAATTGGCGGATCTCAACTTTGCAGCGGACAGTATTACCCCCGCGGCGTTGAGCCTGGATTCGATCGAGGAGCTGAATACATTGCTCCTTGAAAGAACGGTCACCGTAGAAAATAAGTACGGTGAAATCGATGCGGAGGAAGAAATTGGAGCACCGGGGCAGTATTTGATTGTTCCGTCGCGTTTGAGCCGCACAGCTTTCGAACTTACCAAATCGCCTGTTTATGGCCTGGATCACGTTGTAAATCCGTACTACGGGCAACTGAGCGCAATTCATACTCCGTTCCTGGCAGATAAATCGGCGTATTACCTGGCAGGCTCAAGGGGTAAAACACTGATGCGATACTATCTGAACGGTCAAAGGACACCGATTCTTGACACATTCCAGAGTCGCGGAACGGAAGCCCTGGGCGTACAGTTCCGGATTATTTTTGATGTTGCTGTCGCAGTGATAAGTAAATACTACCTGGCTAAAAACGCAGGTGCGAGCCCGGCGACAACAACTACACCGGCACCGACTACGACAACCGGAGCACCGACTACGACAACCGGAGCACCGACTACGACCACAACAACGCCTCCGACAACCACAACCCTAGGATAAATCAATGCGGCTCACTGTCGGTATGGCGAGTTATGACAACTATGCGGAGACCTGGTTTACCGTCCAGGCTCTCCGTATGTTTCATGATTTGTCGGACTGTGAGATTTTAATCGTTGATAATTTCGGCTCTGATGTTTTACACGAGTATGTAAAAAAGCAAGGGGCGGGGGTTGTTCGGTACGAACGGCGGACGGAACGACAAGGCACCGCATGGGCGAAAAACAGAGTTTTCGAACATGCAAAAGGAGCTATTGTTTTATGCATAGATTCGCACGTTTTATTAAAAAGAGGCGCGATTGAATCTATACACGAAACAGAGGATTTAATTCACGGCCCGTTAATTTATACGGACTGTAAAACATACTCTACCGCTATGCTCCCGGTTTGGCGTGGCCATATGTGGGGGATATGGGCGGACGTAGTAAAAAAACTACCTGATAACCCTGTTGATATTTGGGGTATGGGTATGGGATGTTTTTACACCTGTAAAAATTCATGGTTGGGGTACAACGAAAAATTTAAAGGGTTTGGTGGTGAAGAGGGTTATATACACGAAAAATACAGGCAGGCAGGGCGGCGAGTTATATCAGATCCGCGTTTAGCCTGGCAGCATTTTTTCAGGCCTAACAATACAAATCCCCCTTTTAAACTGTCGATTTATGACAAAGCGAGAAATTATCTGATCGGTTTTAAAGAACTCGGTTTAGATCCTCAGGAAATGGCCGAACACTTCGGGAAAGACGTTATGCGGAAAGCGAGGTCGTACATTGGAACAGTGTAGCCAGCATAAAGATATTATGGGGAGTTTAATTCGCATTCAGGAAGCCCTTGACGAAATAAAAATCGTATTAAAAGGGGATTACGAAAAAGACGGGCTCACGACCAGAGTAAAACAGATCGAATGGAGGATAAACGAACTTGAAAAACTGAGGGATAAAATAAAAGATACTGCTGTTACGACAGCGGTAAAACTGATTACAGCCGCGATTATAGGATCGGCGGTAACAATGGGGTTTTATCGGTTATGGTAAACAGACCAGGGCATACATTAACGCGTAGTTCAGTCGCTACGGAGATTTTATATAAGCCGAAGGGCGCGGCGGATTTTTCTCCGGTTCCGGCGGTTGTGAACTATAACGAGATACAGCCGGTTAACGTCGGCCGGTCGGATAATGTTCCCGTAGTTTACCCGGTCGAAGTGGTTTTATGTAAAGAGGATGTTCCGGCGGTGAGCCGGGAGGATGATTTTCAGTGTAGTGATATAACCGGAGTCGTAAAAACGTTCCGTGTTAAAAAAATATTAGCGAATGCGTTTGATTTGTGGAGAGTCGGGGCATGACGAACGAAACCAGTATCGTACTCGATGAACAAAGCGCGGAAAACATACGCAAAGTTTTAACCGCTCCTAAAACACGCTTTCCCCGAGCGTTCCGAACGTTTTTAATACGGGAAGGACAGCGGTTTATAGGCGACCGTAGACGAGCCGGAAGGATACGCAAAAGACTACAAAAGCGCGGATGGACCGATAAGTTTGTAAACGTTGTCCGGTATAAGTTTCACGAAGATAAAATGGGCGGCATGGAACATAGCCTCGAGGGCGGTTTGCTGTATTCCCAAAAAAGAAAGCCGCATGAAATTATGGAAGGGTTACGTGAGGGCGGACCGATAACGTCGGGCTCAAAATTTTTAATCGTCCCGGCGGGTACGATGTACGGGCAACCGCGACATATGAAAAAATTCAGGACCATGACACGCCGTAAAGAATTACGGTTCGTTTTTTCAGGCGGAAAAATTCACTATTTTAAAAAAAATACAAACGAATTGCTGTTCGTCGGTCTCAGGCGTACACGCAGGCGGAAACCGGTCCGGGAGCTTGAGATAAATAAATTGTGGCAAAGAGAACACCCCAAAGCTATGACCAGATTAAACAAACTGGTCGAGAGGGAATTAAAGAAAATTGAAAAGAGGGCTGCATGATTTTTTGTATTGACGAACGAATCACGCAGGCGCTCATTGCCCGTATACAGACGATTACAACCGCAAAGGGTTATCAATACAATATGGGTGAGCGGATCGAACGTATACGTTCCTCAGGGGTGGACGTTGCACCGTACCCGCTTACTCTCTTATTAGAGAATTTACCGGATCTTGACTCAGACTATTCGCGGGTACGATCCGACCGGTTAAACTACGCGCTGTTATACCTGGACGGTATTGATGATACAGAGCCGGAAACAGATCCGATTTTTAAACGGTTGGCAAATTGCCACGCGGATTTAATAAAATGTCTTGCAGAGGATCAGGAGTTGAACGGACTCTGTGAGGGCATATCGGTTGTAGATCACGATATAACTGATACGGATTTAGGATGGGGCTTTGTTGCTTTTATAGAGGTGCAACGAGATATTGACGCGGAAAATCCATACGAAAAACCTTAACAGGAGTATATAAAAATGGGACGGAAACTTGAGATTTTTTTAGGGGATGTTTACGAGATCGGGGAGGCGGTTCCTACACTCGACGGAACTGATTTTTTACAGGTTTCCGACGACGAAAGCAATCTCGAAATCGTACCTACGAAATCAGATATCAACTACATCAAGGGAGGGATCGGTCAAGACGTCGCGGTACAGGCATCGACTAATGTAAACTGCGATTTATCCTTTAAAATGAACGTAGCGGAAGGTATACCACAATGGGCTAAATTTACGCAGGCGGCAGGCCATTCGGTAAGGATCGAGGGGGAGAAAGTCAAAATAGAACCGATTCCCGAAGCGGAACACCATGCCGTTATTCATCACTACACAGGCACGAAAAAAGATAGCGGCGCGTTTATCACTAAAGGCGAAGCGATACAATTTTCCGCAAAAATCGCGGCGAATGCGCGGGAGATTCCCGTTTTATCTCTCACCGGCGGAATGGGTAAATACGCGGGGGAAGAGGCAGGGACTCAGCCCGAGGTTACAAAAGCGGATATCGAGAAATACACGTCCGTTTTTAATCCGTCTGTGTCGCTTCTGGGGAACGGGTACAAACTGCTATCCTTTGAAATGGACATGGCGAACAGTTTACACCAGGAGATTGATGCGGAAGGGGATCACGGTTTCGGGGATGCGGAGTATGAGGACCGGGAAACTACGATAAACCTCAGCGTCTACGCGAAAACGGACCGGGTTAACCCTCAGACAGCACTTTTGACCGATACTGTCGGAGATCTTGAAATTGAATGGGGTAAGGTAAACCGTAAAATCAATATCGAGGCAAAAGTCCAGGTCAAAGAGCGAACATTGACGGAAGAAAACGGTTTTTATAAATGGGATTTGGTTTTAGCTGTGATTGACGACGATTACAAAATCGAGGCGGATGTTTATACACCGGCGACTACGACTACTACAGCGGAGCCGACAACCACAACCTCAACAATATAGGAGCGGATTATTATGATACCCCTGATCGCCACTGAAAAAGAAGTGTTTCCACTGGATGAAAAATGTTCCGCTGTTCTCCATCCTATGGACGGAGAGCAGGAGCACAAAACAATTCAGTTGGTAGAGAAATACGCAAACAGCGACGAAGATGAGCAATTTTCAAACGAAATCGTTGATACGTTTGTCTGCGAGTTACAGGTCGGCGGGAAAGCGGTCGATTTGCAGGGCCGTAAACCGTCTCAGGTTTTACGGATTGCAGAGCGGGCCCGGATTGTTAACCATTGGATGACCATTTTTTCCGGCATGGGCGACGAAGATAAAAAAAAATAGTTGTATTTGGGAGTATGCTGTTTAACAAGGGCGGCATACTCCAAACAGAGTTTAATTGCGTGACATGTCGGAAACGAAACTGTAGTAAGAAAAGAAAAAAAGTTGTCGCATATATAGAATGTATCTGCAAAATTCGGGAGCGTAAAAAGTGCAAACTGTGCAAAAAAGGACTAATAAAAACGTACACTTGCCCGGCGGCGACTCCTCCGGAAATAGACCGAATCTACCCGTATTTCATAACTTGGCTAAATTCAAATTTTACTGTTTACCCGGATCACAGGGGGCAGTATTTCGTAGACAAACGATTAAAAGAGGCGTTTCTTTTGTTACTGGACATAAAACAGTATTACGAGGATAAAAAACGTGCCAAATAAAATGAAATTCCATGTCCAGGCTGTAGATAACGCCACCAAACCGCTCGACGGCATCAAGCGGAAATTCGACGAGCTACTCGGAGGATCGAAGCGCGCGGATAGCGGTTTAGGTCAATTTGCCCGGTCTATCGGCCCGGCGGGAAAGCTGGTCATGGGTGCGGGTGCTGCTGCGGGGGCGTTGGCTTTATTATACGCGGGGATGAAGCGCGTAGCGGACGCCTCCGCAACAATGGCCGATGCTATCGACAAGGGCGCGGCAAGAGCGTTAATGAGTGTCAGGGAATACCAGGAGCTTGATTTTGTGTTCCAGCGGGCGGGAACATCTATTCAGGCCATGCGGCGCGGAATGCGGGAATTTCAGGAGTTGCAAGCGCGGGCAATGCAAGGGAATTCAACAGCGTTAAGTTCATTCGCGTCATTGGGCGAACAGTTCAATCGCAACAACATTGCTCAACGATCACAGAATGAATTATGGCGGGAATCTCTCAGAGCGGTAGCAGCAATAGAAAATCCCATACTCAGAGCAGCAAAGGCGAAAGAGATTTTCGGGAATTCGTATCAGGAATTATTGCCGTTACTTTCCCGTGGAACTGAGGGCGTAGACGATGCTTTTCAGGCTACTGAAAGATATGCTGTTGTATTATCAGATAGAGCTACAAAGGCGCTCACTGAGTACAAAGACGCACAGGCCGCCGCCCGGAAATCGAAAGAGGTTTTAAGGGGGGAGATTGCGGCGCAGTTTGTCCCCGCTCTCACGCGGATAGCTGACGCAGCTACGAGGGCACGGTCGGCAATCGCCCGGCTGTTTGCAGAAGTGGAATTTGAGAGCCCCCTTGCAAAACTTGAGGAGCAGATAAAACACTACGAAACGGCAATCGAAAATTTAGAAAAACAAGAAAGTAATATTCCGCAGTTTACACAGTACCGCGAACAAATGTTAAAAAATTATCGCGAAACGTTAGATAATTTACGCGAAGAATTGAAAAAACACCGGGCAAAAATAGCCGAAGAAGATGAGGATTCCGATATCGCCGAACCAGATCCGGCGGAAGTGAAACGGATTGAGAACGCAATCCTTAACGCTACGCGGCGTTTAGAGGACGCGCGGAATGCTGCTATACAGGACGCGAGAGAGCGCGCACTCACACAGCTACGCACAGCGCACGAAAGACGGTTAAAAGAGGTGGAGGGAATTGAACAGGCGGAAACTGCACTCCGGCAGGAATATACTATAGCCCGCGAACAGATTATTGTTCATTACGAAGAACAGGCGCAACGGGAACGTAATGCGGAAATGATGCGAATAGCTCAGGAAGAAGCACGAAGGAAAGAACAATTCGACCGCGCTCAGACACAGGTGGACCGGCTGCATAGAGAGATAGATTTTCAGGAAGAGTTGATGCAAATCTCCGATGAAAACGAACGCCGGAACGCTCAGGAGCTTTTCTATTTAGACGAGAAATATCGCACAATGCGCGAACGTTACGGGGAGCACCTGGAACAGATTGCAGAAATCGAAGAGCGGGAACGGCTCGGGGTAATTGAGGCGCAGGCACAGCGGGCGCAGGCATTACAGGAGATGTTGATAGAGCAGGAAAAACGGGCGCAACAAATCAGGTTAAACAATACCAAAGCGAATTTACAGGCAATCGCAGGAGAGATTAAAGGGTTCGCGAAACTGTACAGGAGTATTGCACTCGCAGAAACAATCATCTCCGTTTTTAAAACAGGCCAGAAAGTTTTCGAGGGTTGGGCGGAAGTGCCGTATGTGGGGAAATTTATCGGTCTTGCAGAAATGGCTACGGCAATCGGTGCGGGTATGGTGAATGTCAGGGCTATCCGGAAACAACGACTTGCATCCGGAGGAGTGGTCAGGGTTGGAGAACAAGGGCCGGAAGATATGTACATGTCTGCAATGGGACAGGCTCGGGTAATTAACCGGTACGAAACGCAGCGCAACGAAAACAACCAGACAAATTTAACTCTCAATTTTCAGAGCGCGCACGGTGACACTGTGAGAGAATTTGAGTACGCTATCCGGGACCATAGAGCGGATAAAGTAATGGATCTCGTACACGGGGAAATTATGAAGAGGAGTAGAAATTGAGTAAAACTCTGATCATAACTCACGGCGAAACATCTATTACAGTTAAGAGGCCGTCGTTTCCATATGTTATAAAAATCATAAACGGTATACGGTACGTATTAACCAGGGCCGGAAAATTACGCGCGTTTGATCATGAGTCATCTTACAGGATTTTGGATGTTGACGATTGGTATTTGAAAGCGGATCAACAGGACGATTTCGAGGACATTGTCAAAGTCGGGAATGTTATCACGCTGACATTAGGCGCGGGATCGGGGTTTTATCCCCACGGGCCGGATTACGGTGATGAGGGGGAGTATCAGTTTACGGTACGCTCGGTTATACCCTCGGGGATGTTATACAGTCCGTACAAACATTTTCGGAACCGTGTTGAACTGGTTTGTAAATCGTTAGGATCTCCGGCGATTCTCCCGAAAAAATCACAGGGCTCTTTAGAAATCGGAAATATTGACGGTCTAAAAAACCCACAATTTGAAATAAATTATTCCCGATTCGAGGATCGGGCAGCAAGAACAGATAATTCCGGCACAGTGGACACGGTGCATACCGAGAATGTCGGGCACTCCTCCGCGCTAAAAATAAATCTGAATACGGCGAATGCCTCCCGGTTGTGTCCTGAACTTGTAAATGAGATTCGAGGGAGTGCGTTTTATGTGCGCGTACCTCAGGCGTATAATCTGTTCGGGCGCGGAGTCGTGAACCCGGCGGGGGAGTATTTAGTGAGAGCGGATCTTTCAGAGGTGGAATTTCGGCACTTAGGTTTTAATCGGTGGGAAACAGATTTAACGGTACATTATGAGCACTGAATATTTAATATGGGCAATATCGATTTATACAGGTGCGGAACTCCTTGGGGATCACGCGGCATACGGTATTTACTCCGTAGATGATAAAGCGGTCCTGCGGCACGCAGACGCTTCTCTGAGCGGTTTTAATTCCGATATGATTACAGATATCAGTTCTATTGTTCACGGGTTGGATTTACGTTCGGGCGGCGGTATCAGTGAATCGGGCGGGGTTAGGATTGTATACAGTAATGCAGGCGGTTTGTACCAAAAATTGATAGATCTTGATATCTCCCTCCACGGCGCGACGGTTAAAATTGTTGAACATGACATTACAGAGGCTACGCAGGAACAAATACATGAGGGCACTATCGAGGATGTTTCATGGAATGATATACAGATCCAGATAAACAGTAATGTAACCTTCCGGGATAAACGCCGCGTAGATATCGCGGCGCCAGGGATACCCGTTACATTCGGCGAATCAGATCCTGAAAACGGCAGATTTTTTAAATTACTCAGGACAAGCGACATTGAAAAGGTTTACAAGGTCGAGGATATAGCGCAATTTGAGGGAGAGTATTATCCTCCGAAAATGAGCTTGTTTCCGGTATGGATCGAGGACGTAGAAAATAATAATTCCTACGTGGTGAGAATTGGGGCGCTTGATGCTTTAGCATACGACGGCAAAAGAGAAGCGCTTGAGGGTATGTTTTTAAAAATCGTAGAAAGCGTATCCGAAAATGTCGGGCTATACAGAAAAATCATTAATACGGGCGGAGCATCATTAACCGGGGACGAAAAAGCAATTCGCTTTTACTTGCGTGATTTTTTGCCGAGGGATTTAGAAGGTAATGAAACCGGTACGGCGGAGGAACAGGCATGGGTGGAAGTAGTGGAGATTGATAGAACGTATACGGGTGAAGTTGCGGAATGTGACGGATTTTATATTGACGAAGTTAAGCAAGACGCGGACGCAGATGTTTATGTAAAATCAGAAAATGAAATAATACGTATCCCTCCTTACGGCGTTAATATCGACGTAGTAAAAAACAATCAACTAAATATTGATCCTTTGCACATAAAAGACGGCCCGGCTAATTTAGTGAGTCAGTTCGTAATACCTGTACAGAGTATTTCCCGTTTCGATACTGATGATTTAGAGCCGTTTTCAGAGCAGACAAAAAGGGACACGGGCATATACGGCGATGTTGATATAATACACAGCCACACATTTACAAATCCAGAACATGCTATCGATAAGAAACACGATACGTACTGCGAGTGGAATTTAGACGTAGAACAAACCGCGTCAGCCGATTTTTATACGAAAGCTCTAAAAATTGTATTACCTGAACCGCCGCCCGGACTGCATTTCACAAAAACCTATCTCGGTGTAAAAATGTGGAGCCGCTGCGATTTGAGAGCTAATTTGTTATGGGGTGAGGACAATTTAGAAATAAAAAGGTGCGGGTACATCAACAGAGTAAAAGACATCCTGGTTGGTAGAGGTTTTAGAGAAATTGAAGCGGGGGGCGCTATTGTGGATAACCTCCCGGATTTTTATTACTTTCCTAAGATTGACACAGCGAACAGAAATTTTTATAGAACAGAGGAAAAAGCAGGGGAACCGAACGACTTTAATCTCATATCAGGCTATTACAATTTTGAGTTGTCAGATAATAAAGAGGATTATTTAAATATAGAGGAAGTCGCCCTGATGCTCGGCCGGTTTATACCCGTGGGCGGAGGAGGAGAACCAAATCGTAACGACGATTTAACGAAAATTTATCAGGTCGCAGTGATATTCGAGGCATCAGGAATCGCGGAGGCGGAGATCTATGTTTAAGGGCCGCGTATTTAACGATACCTGGGAGGACCGCAAAACCGCAACGGATTTAATTAATAATCCGATTGATGTTATAGAACATTTAAAACGGTTGGAAAATTACGATGATCCGACAGTTTCGGCAGGGCGCGAGTATACCGCACTGGCCAAAATAAACACGGATAGTTTCGATAGCGCGGACTTAAATCTTATACGCGGAATGAAAATAGCTCGGCAAATTATCGATAATGAGGCACGGACTGATGATACAGTAGCGGAAATATGCAGACAATTTTTCCTCCTGAATTATATCGACAACGAGGGCCGGGAATGCCTGAAACCGTTAATAGGATTATTTGAACCTGATACCGTTATCAATTTCGAAGGTATCGAGGGCAATTTCAGAGAGATAGAGGAGCCGGATGATGCGTACAATTCGGGATCGATTTTTTACGCATACGATAACGGAACTACGAGGTATTTAAAAGAGTTGAAAATCACAGACGTAAATAAACCCGAATGGTCCGCTGAATACTCCAGCGGGTTTGAATCGGTGGAGGACGCACAGGAGATATGGGAGATCGGCCGTAAAAATTATGCAGAATACGGCCAAAAATTTAACCCGCTTCCGGACACTCAAAATAAACTCCGTTATGTGTACAGGTATCAGGATGCGCTTTTACTCTTTAAGTGGCGGTTGCAATGGAGCGCTCTGAGGCGTACAGGTTTTACTCTGAGTTATGTAAAAGGCAAAAGGTTCGGGCCGGGTGATCGGGTTTATATAAAAAGTAAACATCTTGGAGATAATCCTATTGAGTGCTTGATCTACAGGGTAACGAAAAATAAAAAAGATAATGTGTGTGAGTTTAGTGTTGCGATACTACCCGTACCGATATACCATTACTGGACATTTACAAACCTGAACACTCAAGAAACACTCACAGCTACGGGTAAAATTTTATTTACTCAAGCGCTTCCTTTTGCGGGCACTTGGGAGGTGAAACTAACCGTCATAGATGGTTTAGACGTTTCGGAGCGAACCGCATTAATATATGTAAACGATGTTTTAGAGGCTGTATCCTGGGAGTGGGATATGGATGATAGTACAGAACTTGAAGGACCGGAGGTAGAACATGAGTACGCAGAAGCGGGTTTTTACGATCCTGTATTGTTAGTAACAGCATCCGACGGATCAACGGAGGATTACACTGAAACAGTCGAGGTGGAGGAATGATAAGTAAAAAGTTACAGAGCGTTTTTTATATGAATTTTAATGAGCCTGTAGTAGGTTCTCTCGTTGTAGGCGAGTATCTATACGTTTTAGGATCTACGCTTTATAAATGCAAACTGGACGGAGATGAGATTGAAGAGTCTGTAACGTTAGCGACTATAGAAAACCCGAGTTCTATAGCTACCGACGGAACTTTTTTATATATCGTAGTGACAAGAGAGGGACTTACCACAGGTACACGTATTGCAGTTGTAAGAATATCAGATTTCACCTTACGCCTTATTTCTGCGGACATTTCTACCAGTACCCGATATATCGGCCGTATGTCCTGCGATTCGTTAGGTTTTTTACATACAGTATTCAGACCGGATGATAGTACTAATTCGCGGTGGCGCATATACAACTATGACTCTGATCTTAATACGATTGTTATGACAAAAGAAATTAATCCAGGTAACTCTTTACGCGAACTACACGCAAAAAGCAATTTAATTTATATGGCGGGAACAACTACGGTGAGAACGTCGGTTTATTCATGGGACGGGGTAAACGAAACTTTAGTAAGTACCTTCCCGTTAACTACAGGGCGTTTGGTTTTGCACGATAGTAAAATAATATCTATGAACGTAGCTGCGTCCCCAAACATTCGATACCTGCACGCGTTTAGCTTAAACGAAGACAACGAGTTGATTCAGGAGCATACTAATGATGTAGGTATGAATGGACAAAGGGTTTTTGGGATAGTATCAGGCGGACAATATTTATATATTCACGGAGATACGCTTTCTAATCTATACGTAGTGACATACGAAAATACCGAATTTAATATACTGGACGTGATCGCGTTGCCAGAAACTTTTATCGCGGATTATGACTATCCTAACACGTTGTTTTTTGCAAATAATCGTTTGTATATAGTAAACGGTGATTATATTAGGGTTTTTAGATGGAAAGCACACGCAGAGTTCACGTATGAAAAAACAGGTTCTCGGACATATAAATTTACAGCACTTTAAACAAGGGAGGAGCAGTATGAAACTTTTCTTAACTTTCATCTTACTTTTTGCAGTTTCTATTTTTGCTGACGTGGACAGGGGTTTGATTGGGAATATCGTTTATGGTCTTCTGGAGGAGATACCGATTCTTGGGAGGTTCGCTCTCAGTGTATACGGGATAATTCTTACAGGGATTATACTCGTATTGACTGTTCTGCTACGGAAAATACTCGATGTTCTTCCTGTGACCTGGCATGAACATGGAGTGAATCTGTTTTGGCAGATAGCGGCTTTCCTTTTTGGGGATGAAGTGCTTACCCGGAATGCTCGTTTAGATCCCGAGTGTCCTCATGCTGCGGCTGAGGCTTTGAGGAAAAGAGTGATAGATAAGTCACCGATTTTGCAGACAAAGGTTCCGTGGGGGAAGTGAGAATGTTATGCACCTTGTTTTCGGCATAACGGAATCAGGGTGCTTTGCTTGTGAGGAGATAGATATGAGAGAAACATTGAGACAAAAACAGAGCAGGTTTGCAAGAATGGTTCCGCTGTTGATTTTGTATGCGTATCAACAAGGGTATGAAGTTACGTTTGGGGATGCTTATAGAGATCCGCGTGCCTTTGGTGCTATGGGTGTACGTAAGTATGGGAGCGCAAATTCAAACCATAAACAGAGGCTGGCGATAGATTTTAATCTGTTTAAAAACGGCAAATTTTTACAGACAACCGCAGCGCACAGGCCCCTTGGTGAGTTTTGGGAATCTATCGGCGGTACGTGGGGCGGTAGATTCAACGACGGAAATCATTACAGTTTAGAGCATAACGGGGTGAAGTAACAATGAACATAAAAAGTAAAAATGGTAACGGTGAAGAAAGCCCGTACCCGTGGCGTATAGGCGAGCCGCCTCCACGGTACTTGATTGATGGATTTGAGGCAACGAACGAGGTCCACCGGAGAATGATGCTGGTTTTACCAGAACCCGCCCGGAGAAATGCAGCGGATGCATTGATAAACAATCCTGTTTTTGGTGATAGATTGTTTCATCCGGCTGACATACACGAAACGCAGCGGCGACATGGGTTAATATCCGTAGAAAGTGCAGGGAGATTATGAGCTTACCAGATCCAATTTACAGGGAAATGTTTGGTTTGACATGGGTTAAAATTGGCGGGCATAATATCGACGGTACTTCTGATATTGTGGACGAACACAGAAGCGATGTTATTGACGCGCTTAAAATTCTTGAACAGGAGGCTAAATAATGCCACCTGTAATCAAGACAGAAAATAAGTACGGGCTGGATTGGGTACTGCTGAACAATCGCTGGTACTGTGTTCAGAATTATTCACCTACAAAACTGTCGGATGATACCGACATTCCGATTGTTACGGATGGGACAATATGGATAGGGCTTACAACTCCCGCACGATGCGTTTATAACAATTCTTCTGATTCTGAGTTCATTGAAAAGTACGGGTATCTGTACAACAGGTACGCCGTGGATGAAGGGTTAAAAATGCCATGCGCTGATTGCGCTGTGCCGAGCAGAGCAGAGTGGGAATCGCTCAGAGATTGGTTGATAGCGAGTGGGTTTAACTGGGATGGAACCACATCGGGGATCAAAATAGGCAAGTCCATGGCTTCCAGTGGCGGCGAGTGGGATTCCTCTGCTACTGCTGGCCACGTTGGAAACAACCAACAGAGCAACAACAGCAGTGGGCTTACCAGATTGCCTGCGGGGTGGAGAAATGGTAATACTGGCAATTTTAGCCTTATAGGTTCACATGGCTTTTGGTGGACAAATGACGGCGATCGGCTCAGACTGCGAAGCGCTTCGGAACAGCTCGATTTTTTTACTGATGATCTTCCTCAATTTGGATGGTCTATTTGCATTTCAGCCATAGCCCCCGTAGTCACCTACAATTCAAACGGTGGTTCTGTTGTTGATGATGAGGTAACTTTTATCGGGGAGCTTGCAACCCAACCGACTGCACCGACCAAGGCAGGGTATAAATTTGCAGGTTGGTACAAAGAGGACACGTTTGTAAATGAATGGGATTTTGATACTGATACTGTTACAGCAGATACTACGCTGTATGCGAAGTGGGATTTACCGGCTGAAAAAACGCAGCTATCTTTGAATTTTCACACAGGTTTAAAAATATCATAAAGGGGGGGTTTGTAATGTTAAGAAAATCATTTGTAGATGCGTTTCAACGGCATCTCCACCAAGATCCGGGGACGTCGTACTATTCCGCTCAGGAGTCCCGTGTATCCGGGGAGGTGACGTACACGGAAGGGAAGTGGAAGGTGAAAGACAAAGCCGGGGCCGAATGTTGGGCGAAGGGTGTCCGCGTCAATCCAGGCGCTTCCGGAGATTTGAGAGTACACCTCGTGGACGATCCCGCGAACCAGTACGAAACATACTCGTTTGTAGGAGGTACATCCGGCCATAAGGAGGGTTTGATCTTTGATGAGGTTATTGAAACCGGTACAACGATCAACCTGTCACACATAAAAATACTGGTATGATGTATCAGGATCTTTGGATCAAAGGCGAAAGCGTTAAAAAAGGGGCTCGTGAATGCGAGTCCCGTTTCAATGCTATCGCGCAGATTTTGGAAAAAATACCCGGTCCGCTCCGCGTTCTGGATTTCGGGGGGCATACCGGATATTTTTCGTTCCGAATTGCGGAACGATTCTCTAACAGCAATGTTGTTTTTACATCGTTATGGGATGTTGACGAAGTACAACGTATCGTAGATTTAAACAGTAATCCCCGAGTACATTTGATTTTAGGTTATCAAACGCCCGGTACGCTGCAAAAAATTATAAAGGATTACCGTATCAACGTCGCTTTAGCCCTGTCGGTGCTGCACAATAACCGCGATAACTGGCAAGAATTATTAAAAACCCTGTCACAGGTTAAGCATTTATTCGTTGAAACTATCGACAAAGATGAGCGGAAAACTTTAAACGCGGATCTTGCAGGGGAAATAAAACACGAGTTGAAGCGCAGGAAATTAATCGCCCAGACACCTGCCTGGCCCGGACAAAACAATCTACGACCGCTATACTATATAAATAAACACGCAAAAAACGGCGTGTTCTGTTCGTTCGATTTTCAAACCGGTATCAAAACCTATAACACTCCAGAGTACCGGGATAAAGCGTTTTTAGCACAATCAATGGCCGCGAAGGAGGGTTTAGCGCCGCCGGTTTACGAGAAAATCGGGGGTTTGGGATTTAGAACCGGTATTGCGGATACCTCGTTTTTCGAAAAATATTTCCCTCCGGGGGTATACTGCCATTCCGTATTTCGCGAGATGCACGATAAAATATTAAAAATTAAACGGCAGGTGTACGGGCCGAAAGCGGTAGCGGATCTACACTCAAAAAATTTAGGCATCTATGAGGATCGAGTTGTTTCCGTAGATTTTTCACCCTGAAACCGGACTGCAATTCCGGACCGCTCAGAAATACCCTGTTTGAAATCAACGTGTTAACCTATACATCTAATGATTCGTAATCAGTAGGCCGGCGGTTCGAGTCCGCCTCTCGGCTTTCTTCCTGCCTCAAAAAACTACTTTATAAATCAATAACTTACAAAGATTTTTACAGATAAAGGTGAGCGTAAGGAGTGCCGGTTTTATGTCAGATTTGGACGCTTTCGGACATAAAACCGGACTTAATTCCGGACTATTACGAGTTAAGATAGAAACTATACGCTTCCCGACGAAAGTCGGGCATAGATACCCCGGCTTCTTTCGCCTTTACTTCCATCGCTGCTTTGAGCGATTCCGGCAGGGCAAGGGCGGGGAGCATTTCGGAACCTACGGAGGGGCGGCCAATTTTCACCTCTTTCATGTCTATCGCT
Source organism: Halorhodospira sp. (assembly GCA_007121755.1). Lineage (GTDB taxonomy): Bacteria > Pseudomonadota > Gammaproteobacteria > Nitrococcales > Halorhodospiraceae > SKYL01. The sequence continues at coordinate 16,256 of SKJZ01000061.1, forward strand.
ACAATTTGCCCGTTTTCCAGTTCTGAAACGACACGGTAAAAAACATCGCTTCCGCGCCTATGGTTGCTTGTATCCTCAATCTCAAGTGCTTGTTTCACTTTCAAGGGTTCTGTTTCAACCATGTTGGCAATAAGCTTTTCAC
>SKJZ01000100.1 GCA_007121755.1 Halorhodospira sp.
CTGGAAGAGCCGATGGAGTCCGTGGAGTTCGGCCGTATCGCTGCTCAGACGGCGAAGCAGGTCATCGTCCAAAAGGTTCGGGAGGCGGAGCGCGCCCAAGTGGTGGACGCATACAGCCACCGTATCGGTGAGTTGGTGACCGGTACCGTCAAGCGGCTCGAGCGGGGAACCGTGATCCTCGATCTCGGCGAGAACGCCGAGGCGTTGGTGGGGCGCGAAGACCTGATCCCCCGGGAGTCGGTCCGTCCCAATGACCGGATGCGGGGCTACCTGCGCGATGTGCGTCCGGAACCGCGAGGACCGCAGCTGTTTGTCAGCCGGACGTGTAACGAGTTTCTCGAGGAGCTATTCAAGCTCGAAGTGCCCGAGGTCGGACAAGGGCTCATCGAGATTATGGGGGCGGCCCGTGAGCCCGGAGTTCGGGCTAAGATCGGGGTGCGCGCGTTGGACCCCCGCATCGATCCAGTCGGCGCCTGCGTCGGTATGCGTGGCTCGCGGGTGCAGGCGGTCTCCAATGAATTGGCTGGTGAGCGAATCGACATCATTCCGTGGGATGAGAACCCGGCTCAGTTCGTGATCAACGCCCTGGCGCCAGCGGAAGTGGAGTCCATCGTGGTCGACGAGGACCGCGGATCGATGGATATTGCCGTCGCGGACGAGCAGCTTTCGCAAGCAATCGGCCGGGGCGGGCAGAACGTGCGCCTGGCCAGCGAGTTGACTGATTGGGAACTCAACGTTATGACCGCCGAAGAGGCGGAAGCGAAGAGTGATCGTGAGGCCGGCGAACTGCAGCAGCTCTTCGTGGAGGAGCTCGGCGTGGACGAGGAGGTCGCTGCCATCCTGGTGCAGGAAGGTTTTTCCAGCATGGAGGAGGTGGCCTATGTGCCTACCGCCGAACTCCTGGAGGTAGAGGAGTTCGACGAGGAGATCGTAGAGGCGCTGCGTAATCGCGCTCGCGATGTATTGCTTGCCCGCGCCATTACCGAGGAGGAGTCCGGCGGCACGCCTACCGAGGCGTTGTTGGCGCTGGAGGGCATGGATGAGAAGACCGCCGGGGAGTTGGCCCGGCGGGGTGTTACCGATGTCGAAGATCTGGCGGAATTGTCTGTCGACGAGCTCATGGAGGTCGAAGACATGGACGAGGAGCGCGCCGGGCGTCTGATTATGAAGGCTCGCGAGCCGTGGTTCGCCGAACGCGAGCCCACGGAGGACGCCGGGTAATGGCAAGTGCGTGCCCGACGCCTTCGACCTAGATCGCGGACCGGAGAACAGTATGGCGGAAACGACGGTTAAAGACTTTGCGGAGACGGTAGGCATACCAGTGGAGCGGCTGCTATCGCAGCTGGAGGCCGCTGGTGTGGAGCGCCGGGACGTGTCGGCGACACTCTCCGACGAAGACAAGGCGGCTCTGCTTGCCTACCTGCGCCAGGGGCAGCCCGAAACCGAGACCGAGGGCGGTGACGCCGCGCCACCGAAGATCACGTTGAAGCGGCGTAGCCACAGTCAGTTGCGCATGCCGGCCGGTACCGGCGCGGGGACGCGGGGCACGCGGCAGACGCGCACTGTCAACGTCGAGGTCCGCCGCCGCCGCACCTACGTCAAGCGCAGCGCTGTCGAGGCTGAAGAACTGAAGAAGGACGCGGAGCATCTGGAGCGCGTCCTGGAAGAGGATGAGCGCCGCCGCCAGGAAGAGGAAGAGCGCGCCCGACAGGAGGCTGCCGCCGCTGCCGAAGCTGCCGCTGCCGAGGCTGAGAAGGCAGCGGCTGAGTCCGCGGAGGAGTCGCCCGAGGATGTGGAGCGGCGAGTGGCCGAGGAAGCGGCCACCGCTCAGGCCGAGGCCCTGAAGGAGAAGCCCAAGAGCCAGCAGGACGAGGCGAAGAAGCGCGAAGAGGAGCGTGAGCGCAAGCGGGCCGAACAGGAAGCCAAGCGCGAGCGCGAGGCCGAGGAGCGGGCCGCCCGGAAGCAGCAGGAGGCGGCCAAACCGAAGAAACGTAAGAAGGAAGGCGATCAGCTTTCCGTGGGGGCTGGCCGCGGAGCCGGCCGCCGCAAGCGCAAGGGCGGCGGTGTCGGCGGCGAGGCGGCGAAGCAACTGCAGCAGAGCTTCGAGCGCCCCACCGCGCCGGTGATCCGGGAGGTTGAGATACCGGATACCATCACCGTCGGGGCCTTGGCCGATAAGATGAGTGTCAAGGCAGCCGCCCTGATCAAGGAGATGATGAAGCAGGGTGTGATGGCGACCATCAACCAGGCCATCGATCAGGCGACCGCTGCCATCCTTGTGGAAGAGTTGGGGCACAAGCCGAAGCTGATCAAGGACGACAGCCTTGAGGACGAACTGCTGCGGCAGGCGGATGAGCCCGAGGGCGAGCAGGTTTCGCGCGCCCCTGTGGTTACCGTGATGGGCCACGTCGATCACGGTAAGACCTCGTTGCTCGACCATATCCGGCGGACCCGGGTGGCCGAGGCCGAGGCCGGTGGGATTACCCAGCACATCGGCGCCTACCGCGTCGCCACCGCCGGCGGGCAGATCGCCTTTCTTGATACGCCCGGCCATCAGGCGTTTACCGCGATGCGTGCCCGTGGCGCCCATTTGACGGATATCGTGGTGCTAGTGGTAGCCGCGGACGACGGTGTCATGCCGCAGACCAAGGAGGCGGTGGAGCACGCCCGCGCGGCAGGGGTGCCAATCGTGGTCGCCGTCAATAAGATCGATAAAGAGGAAGCGGATCCTGATCGGGTCAAGCAGGAACTCGCCCAGATGGAGGTGATTCCCGAAGAGTGGGGTGGGGATACCCAGTTCATTCACGTTTCGGCGATAACCGGTCAGGGAATGGACGAACTCCTTGAGGCGATCCAACTCCAGGCCGAAGTATTGGAACTGACCGCGGTCAAAGACTGCCCCGCTCAGGGTATCGTGCTGGAGTCGAGCCTCGATCGCGGGCGTGGCCCGGTGGCGACCGTTCTGGTTCAGAACGGCTATCTTCACCAGGGCGACACGGTGATATGCGGGACTGTCTTCGGCAGGGTGCGGGCGATGCTTAACGAGCAGGGCGCCCGCGTCGACGAGGCCGGCCCCTCTACCCCGGTAGTAATCCTCGGACTGTCGGGGCTGCCCGAGTCGGGGGATGATCTGCTCGTGGTGGACGATGAGCGCAAGGCCCGGGAAGTGGCCGAGTACCGGACAGAGCGGCAGCGCGACAAGCGGTTAGCCCAGCAGCAGGCTGCACGCATGGAGGATCTCTTCTCCCAGATGAAGGAAGAGGAGGTCAATACCGTCCACCTGGTTCTGAAGGCCGATGTCCACGGTACCGCCGAGGCGCTGCGCCAGTCCCTGGAGGATCTGTCGACCGACGAGGTGCGGGTGAAGGTGGTCTCCGCCGGCGTCGGCGCGATCAACGAGTCGGATGTCAATCTGACCCAGGCCTCCAACGCCATCCTGATCGGTTTCAATGTTCGGGCCGACGCCTCGGCGCGGCGCATGATCCAGGAGAGCGGCGTCGATCTGCACTACTACAGCGTGATCTACGACGCGATCGAGCAGGTCAAGAACGCGATCTCCGGTATGTTGGAGCCGGAACTGGAAGAACGCATCCTCGGGGTGGCCGAGGTCAAGGATGTGTTCCGCTCCTCGAAGCTGGGGGCGGTCGCCGGCTGCCTAGTGGTGGAAGGTGTGGTCCGGCGCACTAAGCCGATCCGTGTCCTGCGGGATAATGTTGTGATCTTCGAAGGCCAGTTGGAGTCGTTGCGCCGCTTCAAGGACGATGTCAGTGAAGTTCGGGCGGGCACCGAGTGCGGTATCGGTGTGAAGAGCTACAACGACGTTCAGCCGAGTGATCAGATCGAATGCTTCGAGCGGTTCGAGGTGGAGCGGACACTGTGAACAGCGTGAGGCGGTATCGGCGGCTGGGCCGCGCGGCACCGAGCGTGGAGGGCTGAGTCTCCTTCACCAAGCCTATGCCCAAAGAGTATCCACGAAGCCGGCGTATAGCCGAACAGATCCAACGCGAACTCGCCGAGATCGCGCGCGATGAATTGGATGATCCCCGTGTGGGGCCGGTCACGGTTTCCGAGGTCCAGGTATCCCGGGATTTGCGGCACGCGGTGGTCTATGTCTCAGTGCTGGGGGCTGACGCGGAGCGGGTCGCTTCCAGCGTCGATGTGCTCAATCGCGCCCGGGGGTTTCTGCGTACCCAATTGGCACGGCGGATGAGAAGCAAGCGGGTGCCGGACTTGCGTTTTGTCCACGATACCGCGTTCGACCGTGGTGCGCGATTGAGTGAGTTGATTGACGAGGTCGGCGACCGGCGTCGGGACGGGGAGGAGTAAGAGCCGCATGGCAAAAAGGCGAGGTCGCCGGGTAACAGGTATCCTGCTGCTGGATAAGCCCGCCGGGGATACCTCCAATCAGGCGCTGCAGCGGGCGAAGCAGCTGTTCAACGCCCGGAAGGCGGGGCATACCGGTAGCCTGGATCCGTTGGCCACCGGGCTCCTGCCCATCTGCTTCGGCGACGCCACGAAGGTTTCGGGGTTCCTGCTCGACGCCGACAAGCGTTACCGCGTGACTTGCCGGTTGGGCGTTGCCACTACCACCGGCGATGCCGAGGGCGAGGAGACCGAGCGCACGCCGGTACCCGATATGGATGCGGAAGCGGTTGAGCGAGTTCTGGCTGCCTTCCGCGGCGAAATCGAGCAGATGCCGCCGATGTACTCCGCCATCAAGCATAAGGGCGAGCGGTTGTACCGGCTGGCTCGCCAGGGGATCGAGGTGGATCGGGAGCCCCGCAAGGTCCGTATCTTCGATTTGGAGTTGGTCGCGCGGCAAGGCGACGACATGGAGCTGGACGTGCGGTGCTCCAAAGGTACCTATATTCGTACCTTGGCGGAGGACATCGGGCGCGCCTTCGGCACGGTGGCCCACGTCTGCGC
>SKJZ01000240.1 GCA_007121755.1 Halorhodospira sp.
AGTGCTTCGTCAACTCCGTCTACGACAAGGAGTCGAAGAAGTGGACTTGCTTCAAGCGCCAGCATGTTGACCTGGTCGACAAGAGCAAGCTCTTCAAGGCCGCGTAAGCTTCAACCCAAACCGCTTTACGTGGGATGATGCACCCAGGCTGGAGGCCCAAAAGGCCTCCAGCCTGTTTTTTAGCGGCCCCGGAAGATTCGAACCCAGAGTTCGCCAGCCCGCTCAGTGGGTGGGCCCCTGTCGACGCCGGGAACTCTGTGTTCAAATCTGCAAGGCATTTTCGTCTTAACAACACCTTTGACCGGTAGACTCCCTATGTCCGATCCCGAAATCGAGATCCCCGGCAGCCCCGTGGTCCCCCAGATGCTGGAGGGAAGCCACCGGATCCGCTTCTCCTGCCACAAGGGCATCTCTTGCTGGAATGCGTGTTGCTCGAACATTGACATCTCTCTGACGCCCTACGATATCGTGCGTCTGAAACAGCGGTTGGGCATTACCTCCACCGAGTTTCTGCGCGACTACACCGTCCCCTACGAGCTGGAGAAGGACGGCATCGCGGGAGTCAAATTCAAGCCGGTGGACGGCGGCACGGCGTGCCGCTTCATGAAGCCGGAGGGCTGCGACGTCTATGCGGACCGCCCCACCGCCTGCCGTTACTACCCGGTGGCGCTGCTCTCGATGCGCAAGGAAGACGAGTATGTCGACCGCGATTCCTACGCGCTCGTCGAAGAGGAGCACTGCTTGGGCCACCAGGTCGACCGCACGCTGACAATCGACGAGTACCGCATGGAGCAGGGCCTGCTGGAGTACGACGACCTCGCGCGCGGCTGGCGGCAGTTGATCCTGAAAAAGAAGTCGTCCGGACCGGCAATCGGCAAGCCGTCGCTGAAGAGCCGCCAACTCTTTTTCATGGCGTGCTACGACATCGACACCTTCCGCCTCTTCGTCTCCAGCGAGGCGTTCGGCAAGCTCTTCACCCTCTCCGCCGATGAGAAGGAGAAGATCCTCGGCGATGACGTGGAGCTGATGCTCTTCGCGTTCCGTTTCCTGAAGCAGGTCCTTTTCGGCGAAAAGAGCATCGAGTTGGACGAGGAAACGGCGCAGGAACGGCTGGAGCGGTGGCGCGAGCGCCAGGCGGAGATCGAAAAGGAAGCCGCCGAACAGCGTGCCCGCATGGAAGACGAGATGTGGCGGCAGGAGGGGGACGGAGAGTAGAGCCGCTCTCCCCCTCCCCGGCGGCGGGCACCGCCCCGTTTTTTGATGCGCTCAATACTCCCGGACGATCGCGGCCTGGATGTCGGCGAACGTCCTGGCCACATCGAAGGTCTGGATCGGCAGACCGAGTTGGCGGCTGATCTGGGTAGCGGAGAAGATCCCGCGCAGCCGCGTCGCTCCGCTCTCCGGGTCTTTTTCACTGACCAACGCGTGCTGGCGCCCACAGGCTTTCAGCGTCGCGACGACATCCCCGACCTCAGCGCGAAGGACGTCGCCGATATCGATGATCTCGATGCTCTCGCGCGGGATCATCAAGTCTCGAACCTGTAGATCCTCGTAGCGTCCCCCACGCTCCTTAATCCACCGGATCGGCCGCTCGCCCTTGGTGTCGCGGGCGGTGATTAGCCCCAACACCCGGTCATCCTCCTTTTCGGTCACCAACAAGAGGCGCACGCCACGCGCAATCATTGTCTGGGTCGCCTCGTTGAGGGTGGCGGACGGACGAACGGTACCGGCGCCGATCAGGCTCAGGTCGGTCATCACCTCGACGGCGGGGGAGGACGCCGTGACCCGCGAATACCCCCACGGCGGCTGAATCACCAACTCGGCCGCCGCCATGCGGCACGACAACGGCTTATGGCGCTTCTCGTCGTTCATGGCGCTTCCTCCGTCGTGGGATGGGCTACTACTTCGCGCAGGCCGCCCTGCTAGCCAGCAAACTTCTTCAGCTTATCAGACGGAATGATATTCCCGTCCAACCCGGCCTGCTTGGCGTCGCCGCCGTAGGCTACGGTCATCAACTGAGAGTAGTACATCACGGGCATTTCAAACTTTGTGCCCTCTCTTTTGTTGATGTCGCGCTGATAGATCTCGACATTCGCCTGGCACAACTGGCACGGCGTAACGATCACGTCGGCGCCGTGGTCGTAGGCCGATTGGACGATATCCTGGATCTGCTTCTGAGACTTCTCCGGCTCGGAGAAGGCCAACGCGCCGCCGCAACAAGAGATCTTCTGATCGTAGTCGACCAGCGGCTCGGCGCCGACCGCGGCGACCATGTTGTCCAGATACTTGGGATCCTCGAAAGACTCCCCGGCGATACCGAACGGCCGGTTGGCCTGGCAACCGATATAGCCGGCCACCTTCAGCCCTTCCAACGGCTTGACCACCGGCTCCTTGATCGCGTCAAAACCGACGTCCTCAATCAGCACCTCGACCATATGGCGCGCCTTGACGTCGTTCTTGAGATTCAGACCGACCTCTTTCAGCGCCTCGTTGGTCTCGGCCAGCAGGCTCTCCGACTCTTCCAGGCGCTCGATGGTCTCGCGGGAGGCAAGCCAGCACGCCGGGCACCCCGAAACCATATCTTGCTGCGGCAGGTTCTGCTCCGCCAACGCCAGGTTGCGGGCGCTCACGGCCAACCGGGGCAACTCCCCGCCCTCGGCGTAGCCGATCGACGCGCCGCAGCAGTTCCAATCGGGGATCTCATTGAGCTGAATGTCCAGCTTCTCGCACATCACCCCAATGGAGTTGAGATAGTTCGATGCCGAGGCGCCTTTCTGGGAGGAACACCCTGGATAGAAGGCATACTGTTTCTTGGACATGGGATCAAATCTCCTCTCAGGCAAGACCCTTGCGGCGGTCTTCGATCTCCCGAGCTTTGGCGATGACGGTTTGAATGTCTTTCGGGTTCTTGCACTTGTGGCCACCGAACAACTCATTGGGACTGAGCCGCTTGGCCTTCATCAGCTTCATGCCGACCGCCTGCATGGATAGGGCGTTCTTGATCCCCTGGACGAGGCCATCTTTGAAGTAAAGCGCCAGCGAGAACTTCAGTTCATTGATCCGGCCCGTCTTGGCCAGGTTGTTCCAGAAGAGCCTAGCCACATCGCGGGTGGGCTGTTTCTTCGGCGCCAGCCCCAGCCGGTGGGAGTAGTTGGCCAACCCGTGCATGATGTGGGTGATCGGCAACTTCCGCGGGCAGCGCACAATGCAGGTGTAGCACGAGGTACACATCCACATGGAGTCGGTGGTCAGCACCTCGTCCCGCTTGTTGGACATCACCATCATGAAGAGCTTCTGCGGTGAGTGCTCCCAGTGCGGCCCGAACGGGCACGATCCCGCGCAGACCCCGCACTGCATGCACATCTTCACCCAGTGGCCCTCTTCGACCCGTTCCTCGACCTCTTTGAGGAAGTTGCCCTGGTAGTGCGCCAAGGCTTGGCTGTTTGCGTCACTCATCGGGATGATTCTCCTCAAAACGCGGTATCAGACGAGCTAGAACTTCATCGGCGAAAGCCCTATCTCCTCGATCTGGGCCACGTAGTCGTTGATCAGTTGGGCGATACGCTTGTGGTCGGTAATGGCCACCTCGTGGCTGGTCACCCGCTCCTTCTCAAGCATCATCTGCTCCATCGTGTCGTCAATCTTACTCAGGCGGTAGTGCGCCATCTCGGACCCCTTCACGAAGTGGCACTGATAGTCCTCGCCCTTCTTGCACCCGAGCATCATCACCCCGTCGTACCCCGAGTTGAGCGCATCGGTGATCCAGATGGTGTTCACCGAACCGAGGCAACGGACCGGGATGGCCCGCACGAACGCGGAGTAGACGTGGCGATGGATACCGGCGGTATCGAGAGCCGGGTAGGCGTCGTTCTCGCAAGCGAGGATCAAAATGCGCGGCTTCTCTTCAAACTCGTCGGGGATATCGACCGCCTTAATCTGATTGCCGACGGTATCGACCGAGTAGTTCTCGAACGAGATCACGCGCACCGGGCATGCGCCCATGCAGGTGCCGCAGCGGCGGCAACGCGACTCGTTAAAGATCGGGAAGCGCTTCTCGTCCTCGTCGATGGCCCCGAACGGACACTCCACCGTGCATCGCTTGCACTGCGTGCACCCCTCCAGCCGCACGATCGGATAAGAGAGGTCGCCCACGCGGGGGTGGGCTGCCCGCCCCTTGCCGGCGTTCTCGACCGCCTGGATGGCCTTCAGGGCCGCGCCGGTGGCGTCCTGACCGGCCTGGAACATGTCCATCGGACGGCGCACCGGGCCGGCCGCGTAGATGCCGGTCCGGCGCGTCTCGTACGGGAAACAGATGAAGTGGCTGTCGTTGAAGCCGTGCCGGAGCAGCGGCATGTCCGGCCCCTGCCGGTAGTTCAACTTCAGCACCGATTGGGCGCGCATCGCGTCCCGCTGCGTGGCCGCCTCGTCGTCGCCGCCCTCGGCCTTGGTCACCACCTGATCCCACGCCTCCAAGTCGACACCGGCTTGCGGCACCAAACCGGTGGCGAGGACGACCAGATCGGCATCGAGGGTATCGTCCTCATCGAGGATCAGATCGCGCAGCTGCACTTGGCAGCCGTCACCGCCGGTGACTTGCGAGGCCTTGGCCTTCCGGAAGAGCACGCCTTTGCGCTGGGCGCTGCGGTAGAAGTCCTCGCCCATGCCGGGCACGCGCAGGTCGTCGTAGAGGACCACCGTCTGGACATCGGGGTTGGCGTCCTTGAAGTACATCGCTTGCTTGATACTGGTGCCGCAACAGTGGCCGGAGCAGTACGGCAGGTGCTCGCCGCTGGCGTCGCGCTGACCGGCGCACTGCACGAAGACGACGGACTGAACCTCCTTGCCGTCGGCGCGCTTGATCGGCCCGCCGTCGGCCGCCTTGGCGAGCCCCTCCAGCCCGGCCTGATC
>SKJZ01000201.1 GCA_007121755.1 Halorhodospira sp.
CGGCGGCCGTCAAGCCTCCAGGGATGGATTCACGGCGTCCCTGAACGGGCGCCACCCCCACCCCCGGGTCGCGGCCCTTCGTGGCACCGCCCCGCACCCCGCGTTGCCGCTCTCGGGCGGTCACCTCGAACTCACTCCTCGGCGGTGATGGCCCGGTACTTGCGGGGAGGCAGTTGCACCGGCTCTACCGACCAGCCCGCCTCGTCACACTCGAGGACGATCATCGACGGGCCGCCGTTGGTCCGCACCCGCCCGGCGGCGCCGGGGTTGAGCACCCACGGTTCGCCGTCCTGATCCACCACCAGATCGTGGCTGTGGCCGTAGACGACCGCGCGAGCATCGGGGAAGGCGTCACGAAGCTTGCCGTGGCGACCCGCCGTCGTATTGAACCGGTCACCGTGGGTCACGGCGAGCTGTCCGCCGGGGAGATCGAGGACCACCTGTTCGGGCAGGTTCTCCAGCATGTGGATCTCGTGGTCGGGCCAACTGTCGGGTCCGTCCACGTTCCCACGGACCGCCACGACCTCCTCTTGCGGCTGCATGGCGCATAGCACCTCCGCGCCGCCAATATCCCCGGCGTGCACGGCGATGGCGCACTCGGCGATGAGGTCAGCGATACGGGGATCGAGGAAGCCGTGGGTATCCGCGACGATTGCAACTCGCATGGGCAACTTCCTATACGCAGTGGTGACGAATCACCGGCCGGCAAAGGCCGCATCCACGGCCTGCCGCAGCGCGTTGTAGTCGTTGGTCACGGGAAATTGGGGGAATTCGGCGGCGATGCTCTCCGGCGGCCGGAAAAAGATGCCGGCATCGGCCTCCGATAGCATACCGGTGTCGTTATAGGAGTCCCCGGCGGCGGTCGTGCGGAAATTGAGATCGCGGAACGCGGCGACAGTCCGGCGCTTATGGTCGGCGAGCCGGATGGTGTAGCCACCGATACGGCCGCTCTCCTCCACGTCGAGGGTGTGGCAGAAGAGCGTCGGCCAGGCCAGCTGCGCCATCAGCGGGCGGGCGAACTCGTAGAAGGTGTCGGAGAGGATGACCACTTGGTAGCGGCTCCGGAGTCCGTCGAGGAATTCGCGCGCGCCTTCCAACGGTTCGAGGCGCGCGACCACCTCCTGGATATCCGGCAATCCGAGCCCCCGGCGGTCCATCTCCGCCAGGCGCATGCCCATAAGCTCGTCGTAATCCGGGACGTCCCGGGTCGTGGCACGGAAGGCTTCCACCCCGGTAATCTCAGCCAAACCAACCCAGATTTCCGGGACGAGCACGCCTTCCAGATCGAGGCAAACGATATTCACCCTTCCTCCGAGTCCGGCCCCGAAACGGGGCGGCGGCCTGACAAGTGCGCCAATCTATTCATTATCGAGCCGGGGCGCAAGTTCACTTTAGTCGGCTTAACGGCCGATGGGAACCTCGATGGTGGCATTAGAGCGCGGGAAGGCCGATAATGGAGCCATCTTTCAGGCAGAAATTGCCTACCCGTTGAATAGCATATATAAGGAGGACTCGCATGGCTGATCGCTATCCTCACGGACAGGCCGCCACCGCCGCCTACGATACCGCGCGGCAGGGGCAGGCGCTGGCGACCAACCGGCTGATCCGCAACACCTACTGGCTGCTGTCGCTGACCCTCGCGTTCAGCGCCGCAACCGCCGGCTTTGCAATGGTTTCCGGCGCGCCCATGCTAAGCATCTGGGTTGTGCTGGGCGGCTTCTTCGGGCTGCTCTTCCTGACCACCCAGTTGCGCAACAGCGCATGGGGGCTGGTCTCCGTCTTCGCGCTGACCGGCTTCATGGGGTACACCCTCGGCCCGGTGCTCAACTTCTACCTCACCGCCCTCTCCAACGGCCCGCAAGTGGTCATGACCGCGATGGGCGGCACGGCGGCGATCTTTTTGAGCCTGTCGGCTTACGTCCTGACCAGCCGCCGCGACTTCTCGTTCATGCGCGGCTTCCTCTTCACCGGGATCATCGTCGCCTTTCTGGCGGCGCTGGCGGCCTACTTCTTCGCGATGCCGGCGCTCTCGCTGGCGGTCAGCGTGATGTTCATGCTGCTGATGAGCGGATTGATCCTCTATCAGACCAGCGAGATGGTCCACGGCGGTGAGACGAACTACATCATGGCCACCATCACGCTCTATGTGGCCATCTACAACCTCTTCACCAGCCTGCTCCACCTGCTCGGCGTCATGAACGAGTGACCGCCGGCAGCGGAGCACGTTGACTACCCGATTAAGGGGAGGCCGCCGCCTCCCCTTTTTTTAGCTTGCAATCCACCGTTAGTTATGCAATAAACTTATTAGCATCACTTTTTATATTCCAATAATCCGAACTCTAATGAAGCTCAACCAGTTGCGTTACATCCACGAGGTCGCCAACCGGGGGCTGAACATCTCCGCCGCCGCCGAGGCGCTGTATACCTCTCAACCCGGCGTCAGCAAGCAGATCCGATCCCTTGAGAGCGAACTCGGCGTTGAGATCTTCACCCGCAGCGGCAAGCACCTGACCAGCGTGACGCCGGCCGGGGAGAAGATCCTGGAGGCCACCGCCCGCGTCCTCGAAGAGGTGCGCAACATCCGCTCCATCGCCGAAGAGTTTGTCCACGACAACCGTGGCACCCTCTCGATCGCCACCACCCAGACCCAGGCGCGCCACGCCCTGCCCGACGTGGTGTCCCGCTTCCGGGAGCTCTACCCCAACGTCTCGCTGCACATGCACCAGGGGACCCCGATGCAGATCGCCGAACTGGCCGCCCGCGGCAACGTCGATTTCGCCATCGCCACCGAGGCGATCGAGCTGTTCGAGGATCTCGTCATGATGCCGTGCTACCGTTGGAATCGCGCCGTGGTGGTGCCGGCGGGGCATCCGCTCGCCCAAGTGGAGAAGCTGACGCTCGAAGATCTGGCCCAATACCCGATCGTCACCTACGTCTTCGGTTTCACCGGCCGCTCCACGCTGGATAAGGCGTTTAAAAGCAAGGGGCTCGAACCTGACGTGGTCTTCACCGCCACCGACGCGGAAGTCATCAAGACGTACGTGCGCCTGGGCCTGGGCGTAGGCATCATCGCCCGGATGTCGGTAGACCCGGCGGTCGACGGGGGCTTGGTGGCGCTGGACGCCGGACACCTGTTCGAGCCCAGCGTCACCAATATCGGGTTCCGCCGCGGCACCTACCTGCGCGGCTACATGCTCGACTTTATCCGGCTCTTCACGCCGCACCTGACGCCCGAAGTCATCCAGCGGGCCATCGAGGCCCGCACGGCCGAGCAGAAAGAGGCGCTGGCGGCAGAATTGGACCCGTTGCTTACGGAGCGCTAGGGAAATACTGAACCATCCGTCGTTGCGAGGAATACTCCGTCATTGCGAGCGCAGCGAAGCAATCTCGATGGGTCGACCTCACCTCCAAGCGGTGGAGATTGCTTCGCCGCTCCGCTCCTCGCAATGACGGGGAGGAGGCTTGTTCAGCCTTACCCTAGAAGAAGGCGCCGCCCGCCCAAGTAAGGAACCAGGGCCTCGGGGACAGCCACCCGGCCGTCGGCCTGCTGGTAGTTCTCCAGGATCGCCACCAAGCAACGCCCCACCGCCAGCCCCGACCCGTTGAGGGTATGGACCGGCTCCGGCTTGCCCGTCTCCGGGTTGCGCCACCGGGCCTTCATCCGCCGGGCCTGGAAATCGGTGAAGTTGGAGCAGGATGAGATCTCGCGGAAGCGCTCCTGGGCCGGGAGCCACACCTCCAGGTCATAGGTGCGGGCGGACGAGAAACCGATATCGCCCGCGCACAAAGAGACCACCCGGTACGGCAGGCCGAGCCGGCGCAGGATCACTTCGGCGTGGCCGGTCAGGCCCTCCAACGCCTCCCACGACTCCGCGGGCCGGACCACCTGCACCAGTTCGACCTTCTCAAACTGGTGCTGGCGAATCATGCCGCGGGTGTCCTTGCCGTAGTTCCCCGCCTCGGAGCGAAAGCAAGGGGTGTGGCAGACCATGCGCAGGGGCAGCTCGCCCTCCTCCAGGATGCGTTCGCGGACCAGATTGGTGACCGGAACCTCGGCGGTGGGCGTCAAGTAGAACGCGGGCTCGTGCTCGACGCGGAAGAGATCCTCTTCAAACTTCGGCAACTGGCCGGTTCCGGTGAGCGCGGCGGCGTTGACCAGATACGGCACGTAGACCTCGGTGTAATCGTGCTCCGAAGTGTGAATATCGAGCATGAACTGGATCAGCGCCCGGTGCAGCCGGGCCAGTTCACCGCTGAGTACGACGAACCGGCTCCCGGCGATCCGGGCCGCCGCCTCGAAATCCATGCCGCCCAGAAGGGTCCCCAACTCCACATGGTCGCGCGGCGTGAAATCGAAGGCCGGGATGCCGCCCCAGCGGCGCAATTCCGGGTTATCGGCCTCCCCCTCCCCATCCGGCACCTCGGGATGCAGCAGGTTCGGCAATTCGAGCTGGATACCGACCAGGCCGGACTGGATCTTATCCAGGATCGCTTCGGCCTCGGACAACTCCTCTCCGATCCGGGAGACCTCGCGCTTCAGCGGCTCGATGTCTTCGCCCCGCTGTTTGGCCGCGCCGATGGCCTTAGAGCGGACGTTGCGCTCGTTCTGCAGATCCTGCGTCCTGGCCTGGAGGGAACGGCGCCTCTCTTCCAAGCCCCGGTAGCGCTCGGCGTCGAAGACGAAGCCCCGGCGCGCGAGGTTGGCGGCGATCTGTTGCGGGTCTTGGCGCAAGAGCTTGGGGTCAATCATGGGCGACTCACGTCTCCATTAACGGTCGATTGGATAAGGAACCGCTTGAATGCCGGAAGCCGGTGGCGGGGGCTCTCCACGGGGGACGCTATGAATACTTCCCTGTACGCTCACCG
>SKJZ01000035.1 GCA_007121755.1 Halorhodospira sp.
CAGGACTCCGCGAAGCGGAGAGCGCGCAAGCTGTCTGAGCGGCGCGCCAGCGCCGCGAGTTTTTGCGCGCGCTCCTGATCGGCCGAGAAGCGCAGGGAACCCGAAGGGCGCGTCCGGTGAGACCGGCCGGGAATACACCCCGGCAATACTTGTTGCCGTAAGGTTAGTAACTACCGGCCGATCGCACGATAGCCAATATCCCGGCGGTAGAAGACGCCGTCCCAGTGGATCTGTCCGACCAACCGGTACGCCCTCTCTTGGGCGTCGGCTACCGTCGCGCCAAGACCGCAAGCGCACACAACGCGCCCGCCGTTGGTCACCACCCGCCCCTCTTCGTCGAAAGCGGTGCCGCCATGGAATAGATGCGTGTCGGGCGGTAACGGCTGATCCATCCCCTCGATCGGCAGACCCTTGGTCGTGGGGCCAGGATACCCCCCCGCCGCGAGAACCACGCCCAGAGCGGCCCGATCGTCCCAACGAACATCGGCCGACGCCAATTCGCCCTTCAACGCCGCCAAGCAGAGATCGGCAAAGTCCGAATCGAGACGCATGAGCAGCGGCTGCGCTTCGGGATCCCCCAGCCGGCAGTTGAACTCCAGAACCTTCGGCTCGCCCTCCGGCGTAACCATCAACCCGGCGTAAAGGAAGCCAGTATAGTGGCGCCCTTCCGCCGCCAACCCAGAGACGGTCGGCTCGATGACCTCATCCATGATCCGGCGGTAGAGCACCTGATCCACCCGTGGCGCCGGGGAGTACGCCCCCATACCGCCGGTATTCGGCCCCGAGTCGCCGTCGTCGCGCGGCTTGTGGTCCTGGGAGCTGGCCAGTGACACAACCTCCTCACCGTCCACGAGAGCGATAAAGCTGATCTCCTCGCCGACCAGCCGCTCCTCCACGACCACCCGCCTGCCGGCATCGCCGAAGGCGTCGCCGGAGAGCATCCCCTCGGTGGCCAACAAGGCCTCGTCGAGATTCTCCGCGACGGTAACGCCCTTGCCGGCGGCCAGACCGTCCGCCTTGATTACAACCGGCGCCCCGACCTCGCGGATATAGGCGCACGCAGCCTCCAGGTCGGCGAAGGCTTCATGGGCGGCGGTGGGAATCCCGTGGCGGACCATGAACGACTTGGCAAAGGCCTTCGACCCTTCCAACTCCGCCGCCTTCTGAGTCGGCCCCAGGCACAGCAGCCCCCCCTCGGCGAATGCATCGACAACACCGGCGACCAACGGGGCCTCCGGCCCCACCACAGTAAAATCGACCTCTTCACGGCGGGCCAACTGCACTAGGGCGGGGATATCTCCGGCCCCGGTCTGGGCGTTGCGTACCTTCGGTTCCAACGCCGTCCCGGCATTGCCGGGGGCGACAATCACCTCATCGACCTTGGATGAACGCGCAAGGGCCCACGCCATGGCGTGCTCACGACCGCCCCCGCCAACGACAAGTACCTTCATCGGAAGTCCCCGCTGCTCACTGTCAGTGCCGGAAATGGCGCATGCCGGTAAACGCCATCGCTATCCCGTGTTCGTCGGCCGCGGCGATAACCTCCTCGTCGCGGATCGATCCGCCGGGCTGGATCACCGCGGCGGCCCCCGCCTCCGCGGCCTGATCGACACCGTCCCGGAAAGGGAAGAAGGCGTCGGACGCCAATGCCGAGCCGGCCAGAGACAGCCCGGCCTCTTGCGCCTTCTCGGCGGCGATACGGGTACTGAAGACCCGGCTCATCTGACCGGCGCCGATTCCCAGCGTCCTGCCGCCGCCGGTGAACACGATCGCATTCGACTTGACGTGGCGGACCACCTCCCAGGCGAAAACGAGATCGGCCCACTCTTGGTCGGTAGGTTGCCGCCGGGTGACGACCCGCAGCGCGCCGCGTTCCAACCGCGCCGTATCGGCGTCCTGTATCAGCAGTCCGCCCCGGACCCGTTTGAAGTCCAGCGCCGCGGCCGGTTCGCCGGACCACCGTCCAGCCTCTAGGAGCCGGACATTGGGCTTATCGGCGAACCGCGCCGCCGCCGCCCGGTCGACGCTGGGCGCCACCACGACCTCGACAAACTGCCGCTTCAAAATCTCCGCCGCGGTGGCCTCGTCGAGTTCCCGGTTAAAGGCGATGATGCCGCCGAAGGCCGATGTGGGATCGACATCGAAGGCGAGACCGTACGCCTCCACCAGCGCCGGAGCGGAAGCAACGCCGCACGGATTGGCGTGTTTCACGATGACGCACGTCGGCTCCGTGAACCCCTTCACACACTCGAGGGCGGCATCGGTGTCGGCCACGTTATTGAACGACAATGGCTTACCCTGCAACAGCCGGGCGGTGGCGACACACGGCTCGCATACATCCGGATCGCGGTAGAACGCCGCGCTCTGGTGAGGATTCTCCCCGTATCGCATCTCGGAGACCTTCTCGAACTGGCCCGTCCACCAACGGGGGAACGGTGTCCGGGATGCCTCCCCCCCATCCTCTTCTTCAACCAGGGAAGAGAAGTAAGCCGCCACGGCCCCGTCGTAGCGCGCGGTATGGGCGAAGGCATCGGCGGCGAGACGACGCCGCGTCGCCGTCGCAGTCCCACCGAGCCGGTCGATCTCATCGAGCACAGCGGCGTAATCGGCGGCAGCCGTCACCACCGCCACGTCACCGTGATTCTTCGCGGCGGCCCGGATCATTGCCGGCCCGCCCACATCGATGTTCTCCACTGCCACGGCCGGCGTACAGTCGTCAGCGGCCACCGCCCGCTCGAATGGGTAGAGGTTGACGCAGAGCAGATCGATGGGCTCGATGCCGTGCTCACCCATCACGCCGTCGTCCACACCCCGCCGGCCGAGCAACCCGCCGTGGATGCGCGGGTGGAGGGTCTTCACCCGACCGTCCATGATCTCGGGGAAGCCGGTATAGGACGAGACGCCCCGCACCGGGATACCGGCCTCCTCCAACAGACGCGCTGTACCCCCGGTCGAAAGGATTTCGACCCCGCGCCGATGGAGCTCGCCGGCGAACGCCTCGACCCCATCCTTATTGAAGACACTGATAAGCGCCCGGCGTACCGGACGAACACCGTCTTGTACCGTCATATCTTTTCGCCCGCCGATGCCGCCGTCCGCGGCAGTAAGCTGTTGAATGGCCCCGCCACAGACCCCTGTCGCTGGAACGCATACCGACCTTGGAACTCAAGAATAGTCCGACAGGGGGTGATTCGCTGTTCGGGGAGTTATCCGTCCAGACCGTAGTGCCTGAGTTTCTTGCGCAGGGTGGCTCGATTGATGCCGAGCAATTGGGCCGCCCGGGTCTGGTTGCCGACACAGTAGTCCATCACCGCCTGCAGCATCGGAACCTCCACCTCCGTCAACACCAGACGGTAGAGGCCGCTGCAGTCGTACCCGTTGAGTTGACGGAAATAGCCGTCCAGCGCCTCCGTGACGGCATCCCGGATGGGACCACCCGCCGCGTCACGGCGCCGCACCTCATCTCCTTGCCGCGCTCGATCCGTCCCGCGCTCAATACCGCCGTTACCCATCTTGGCTCCCCCTGCACCAACCGCTGGCAGAATACCGGCAATCCCACCTGTCTTAAAGCATCAACGCCGCCGCGCGCGCCCTCTTGTACACGGGAGCGCGCGGCGGAACGCCCTTCTGCCGGGTCAACCCGCGCGGTTATGTCGCCTCCCGGAACTCCAACAGGAAGCTCTCGGCCCCGTCTTCCGGACTCTCAACGTCCAAGCGCAGCGGTACTTCGCGGCCAGCCGGCATCCCGGCATCGAGGCGCGTACGCAACCGGCTGTCGGCGACATAGGCCTGCGGCGGGAACCAACGGTCGGCCACCACATCGCCCTCGATATCCCGCAACACAACCCGGACCTCGGGATAGGCCTGGGAGACCGGCGCCTCGTTGACCAGCACCGCCCCCACCAGCAAATAGCCCTCCCGGTGGGGGTGCTCCTCCATCCAGCGCTCCCGGACTACCAGCGCGTCCAACCGAGACTGCGGCCCCACCGTGCATCCCAACACCGCGCAGACCCCCTCCACCCAGCCTCGCAGAGCGGGTTCACGCGCCAACTCGTCCCGGAAAAAATAGGTACCCTGGAGCAACAGCGCAAAGAGCAGCAACGCCAACCCAAGGCCCCACAGGAACTTCCGCCCCCCCCGCCTCCGTTTTACCTTGCGGGCGCTCTCATCCCCACGGGCGGGCCGGGTAAAATCCACGCCGTCGGTCGACCACTGCTCAAACAACTCCCGAGCGGGATCACCAGTTTCCTTCGCCGCGCCGCCCAGCGCCGCTTCATCGATCGCGTCGTGCAGATCCTCCGGCTCCGGCACTTCCAGGTCTTCCACTGGCTCGACGGGGGGCCTGGCGACCTCGACCGATTCCGGCTGTTCGACTTCCCGGGCGGCGCCCGCGGCGGGCGCCTCTTCCGGCTCCCGCCCTTCGGTGTTCAGGGACTTGGGGAGTTCATCGCTCAACCCTTCCAGCGCATCGAACGCCGTATGACACAGACCGCAACCGACCCGTCCCCCGGCTTTGCGCAACTGCCAGGCATGCACCTTGAAAACCGTTCCACAACCAGGGCATTGGGTATACACAAGCCGACTCTCCGTTCCATTACGCCGGTGTTACGCGCGAGAGCGCCGTGCGCCAGGTTACCGCCGCCCGGCGAGCAGCAGCCAGTCGCTCCGTTGCCGCGGCGCTTCCCACTCCACGGCGTCACCGAAGGCCTCCTGCACGGCCACCTCCTGCCCCTGCAGGATCCCCGACAGGGCGATAGCGCCGCCGCTCTGACACCCGGCCAACAGAACCGGGGCCAACCGCACCAATGTGCCGGCCAGAATATTGGCCACCACGTAGTCCGCCGCGATGGCCTCTTCACCGGGGGCGGCCACCCGGACCCGGTCACCGACACTGTTCCGGGCCGCATTCTCGGCTGTCGCCAGACGCGCTTGAGGATCGTTGTCAACTGCGACCACTCGGGAAGCGCCCAGCTTGGCCGCGGCGACGCTGAGCACCCCCGACCCGCTACCGTAGTCCAGCACAGTGCAATCCGCCAACCTCTGACCGTCCAACCACTCCAGACAGAGCGCGGTCGTCTCGTGAGTGCCCGTTCCAAAGGCCAAGCCGGGGTCAAGGTAGACGGGAACGGCACCGGCCGGCAGAGACGGCTGACGGCCACCGGGGACAATCCACAGGCGGCGGCCGAATCGCAAGGGGTGAAAATCGTCGAGCCACGCCCGTTCCCAGGGCCGATCTTCGAGCCACTCTACGCACCACCCGTCGGGATCACCATCCAGTGCTTCCCGCACGACGCTCTTCACCACCTCGGGATCGGTTTCGGAAGGAAAAAGGGCGGTTATCCACAATACGCTCCATAGCGGATGTTCGCCCACACCCGGCTCCAGAAGTTCCGTCTCGTCGCCGGAGAGAAGGGTCTGTGCCTGCGCCCCGGCGTTCTCCAAGACCTCTTCCACGGCCTCGAGCGCTTCGGCAGGAACCTGCAGTTGGATTTGGAGCTGGCGCCCCATCGAGGGATCAACTGCCGCGGGTGGCCACCACCATGCAGGCGGCCTGTTCCCGGGTATAGAAACAGCCGTCGCGCTCGAAACCCGAGACCACCGAGTGTTTCACCGTCAACACCCGCCCCCCGGGATCGCGCTCCGAAATCAACTCCTCCGGAAGGCCGTCCAGGCGATGGAAGGGCGCGACACTACCGTCCAGGTTTCGGGACAAGTAGACCGTACCGGTATCCGCATCAAGGAAAGCAGGCCGGAACCCATAATCCCGGTTGCATTCACTGACACCACCGGTGGCTCGGAAACACGCGTTCTCCCGGTCCAGCTGATCAGCGGTCATGGCACGGGCCATGCGGCACTACCTCCGGCTTAAGATGCCGCGGCCTCGGCCACGGCGTTGCCTAAATCAAGTCCCGCCTCTCTAACTCTTGTATCGGCCCTCCCGCCGCGCTCATAACCCCCAGACCTCCATTTCCGGCAGTGCTGCCGCTCCTGGCAGCATACGGCCATATCCATATTTCAAAGGCACCTTAATCGACAATGCTGCAACGCCACAACCCCCTGTCAAGACCCTTTACTGATCCTACGGATAAGACGCGACTTATCAGTTACAAACCTTTCGGCAGGTATTGTCGGGTAGCGCCCATACGGGGACGCCGTGAATCCATCCCTGGAGGCTTCACGGCCGCATCCCTGCGGCCGAGACCCCGTATGGGTACTACCTGACAATACCTGCCGAAAGGTTTGTATCAACCGCGGCCTCCAAGGCCCGTTCCACCTCACGCTGCCCGACACCACCAGTATAAAGGTAGTCCCGTGTCCACGGCGCCGCGCACGGATCCCGAACCAATTGGAGTTGGAAAACCGCCATGCCGCGCCAACGAAAGGCCGCCTCGCTCACCGCCAGATAGAACTCCCACATCCTGCAAAACCGCTCGCCCATCCGTTCCGCGACAATTGACCGCAGCGCCTGGAAGCGCTGCTGCCAATGAGCAAGCGTCAGGGCGTAGTGGAGACGGAGGATCTCGATGTCCGCCTGGACCAGGCCGCTCCGCTCCACCGCGGCGGCGGCCTCGGATAATGCCGGGATACACCCTCCCGGAAAGATATGGCGGCGGATCCACGGGTTGGTCAGTGACGGCGGCGTAAGGCGCCCGATGGTATGGATCAGAGCCACGCCGTCGGGCGCGAGGGCGTCGCGCACCTTCCGGAAGTAGGTTCCGAAGTAGGGGGCGCCGACGTGCTCAAACATCCCGACGCTGACTACCCGGTCGAAGGTTTCGGGAACCTCGCGGTAGTCCTGCAAGCGGATCTCGACGCGGTCCTCCAGGCCTTCCTCCCACGCCCGCTGTCGCGCCACCCGCAACTGCTCCTCGGAGAGCGTCACCCCCACTACCCGGACATCCTCGCGGCGGGCCAGATGGAGAGCCAACGAGCCCCAGCCACAACCGATGTCGAGGACGGTGTCTCCGGGGCGCAACAGTAGCTTTTTGCGGATATGCTCACACTTGGCGTGCTGCGCCTCCTCGAGGTCCATATCCGGGCGCTCGAAGTAGGCGCAGGGTTTACCGCCGCCGTAGCTCCGGACCTCGCCACCTTCGAACTCCAACTTGAGGGTACCCACCCCGACCTTATCTTCGAGAAAGCGATCGAACCACATCGCCCCTCCTGATTGCTCACTGCTTCTTCTCGTCGACCTCTCCCGACTCACGGCTCTGTCAATTTCACTTGCAACGCCCCACCCGCAAACGAATTTCCGGCTCACAAGCCAAAGCGGGCGTCACTTCTAGTATGATCGCGGCATCATCAACGTCCACCTCGCGCCGACGGAGCGGCTATGGCCGACTCTTTGATCACGCTGTTCCGAATCTGTCTCTTCCGGGCCGGCCCGCAGGATCTGCCCTACTCGGTCCACCTGCTGGGCGCCGCGGTGGCGGCCGGCGCCGCGCTGGGCTATATCGCCGGACAGAACCTCACGCCCACCATCAACGTAGGCGGCCAAGTCGCCGCCACGGCCGGTTTCACCGCTCTCTTCATCTACGCCCTGTTGGCGCTACGGCGACTGCAGGTCCGCTTTATGCAGACGGCCTGCGCCCTCTTCGGCGCCGAGGCGGTGATCGGCATCCCAGTGACGGCTCTCAGTTTCCAGGTGGCCCACCACGGCCCGGAGACAGCGGGGGGCGCCGTGCTCGCCCTATTCGCGGCGTGGCTATGGCACCTCGGGGTGTTTGGACATATCTTCCGCCACGCCCTGGACCTCTCTCTGGTGGGCGGTATCCTGCTAGCTATCGTCTATAACTTTCTCAGTTTTCAGGTGGTCTACCTGGTCCGGTGAGGCAATCCGTGCATATTCATGTCCTCGGCATCTGCGGCACTTTCATGGGCGGGCTGGCGCTACTGGCGCGGGAACTCGGCCACCGCGTTACCGGCACCGACGCGGCTGCCTACCCGCCGATGAGCGAACTGCTCGCCTCCGCCGGCATTGAGGTCGAGAGGGGCTACGACGGGGAGCCGCCGGCATCGCCACCCGACTGCACAGTCATTGGCAACGCCCTCTCGCGGGGCAATCCAATGGTTGAGCGGCTGCTGAACGACGATCTCGCCTACACTTCGGGGCCGCAGTGGCTGGCGGAACAAGTCTTGCGAAAACGCGAAGTCATTACCGTCGCGGGCACCCACGGCAAGACGACAACAGCATCCATGTGTGCCTGGATCCTGGATCGTGCCGGACATCGCCCGGGGTACCTCATCGGCGGCGCCCCGGCTTGGACGGATCAATCGGCACGGCTGGGAGCGGGCGGCCCCTTCGTGGTGGAAGGCGACGAGTACGACACCGCGTTTTTCGACAAGCGGGCCAAGTTGGTCCACTACCGGCCCCGTATCCTGTTGTTGAACAATCTGGAGTACGACCACGCCGACATCTATCCGGACCTAGACGCCATCGCCACCCAGATCCACCACGCCGTGCGGACCGTCCCGGCGGCCGGCCGGATCATTGTTAACGGCGACGACGCCAACCTGGAGGCCGTGCTACGCCGCGGCTGTTGGACACCGGTGGAACGGGTCGGCGCGGCGCCGGAGAACGACTGGCGCTACGCCGTCGAAGGCGGCGCACCGGTACTTTACCGGCACGGACGGCGGCTCGGAACGCTCCGCCCGCCGCTGCCCGGACGGCACAATCTGGCCAACGCCGCCGGAGCGGTGGCCGCCGCCGCCGCCGTCGGCGCCGACCCCGAACAGGCATTGGAGGCTATCGGCTCATTCCCCGGTGTCCGGCGCCGCCTGGAACACCGCGGGGAGGTCGCGGGCATCACCGTCCTGGACGACTTTGCCCACCACCCCACCGCCGTGGCGGCGACGTTGGAGGCGCTGCGCGATACCCCGGGGCGCCTGCTGGCGGTGCTCGAGCCCCGTTCCAACACTATGCGCCTCGGCGTGCATCGCGACCGGTTGGCCGGGTCACTGCGCCAAGCCGATTTGATCTTCGCGCTGGAGACGGCCGGCGACGGCTGGTCGGTGGCCGAGGCGCTGCGACCGCTGGGCGGGCGCGCCACGGTCTTCCGGCAAACGGGGGAGATCGTCGACGCGGTATGCGCGGCGGCCCGTGCCGGTGACCGGATCGTGGTGATGAGCAACGGCAGTTTCGACGGCATCCACGAGCGGCTTCTGGCGCGCCTGGCGGAGGTGGCGGCGTGACCGCTGGGGATGCGCCCGACGCGCCCGACGCGAGCTGTGACACCGGCGTAACGGTGGCCTTGACCGGCGCCTCCGGCATTCAGTACGGACTGCGCCTTGTCCAGTGCCTCGCCCGTGCCGGCGACACAGTGCATCTGCTGGTTTCCGAGGCCGCACGCGTGGTGGCGGGCCTCGAGGCGGGCCTCGCCCTTCCCCGGCGGCCATCCGAATTGACCCGGACCATTGTCGATACCCTGGAGATCGAACAAACGGCGCTGCGGGTCTACAGCGAAGAGCAGTGGACCTCGCCGCTGGCCTCCGGCTCGGGCGCCCCGCGGCGCATGGCGGTCTGCCCCTGCACCACCGGCACCCTCGCGGCCATCGCCGGTGGCCACTCGAACAACCTCATCGAACGGGCGGCGGACGTGGTCCTGAAGGAGCGGGGGCGGCTGGTGGTGGTGCCCCGCGAGACGCCGTTGTCCTCGATCCATCTGGAGCATATGTTGGCCTTGAGCCGCCACGGGGTGGTGGTGCTTCCCGCCACCCCCGGCTTCTACCACAAGCCGCAGAGCGTCGAGGATTTGGTCGACTTCGTGGTCGGGCGGGTTTTGGACCACCTCGATGTACCGCACCGATTGACGCCCCGTTGGGGGGAGACGGAATGAACGGCGACGACCACCCCGCAACTGACGAACTGGCGCTCTTCCCGCTGGGGACGGTGCTCTTCCCGGGCGGCCGCCTGAACCTCCGTATCTTCGAGCGGCGCTATATCGACTTAGTAACCGCCTGTCTCCGTGGGGATCACGGCTTCGGCGTCTGTCTCATACGCCGCGGCGCAGAAGTGGATTGTGACGCCGTCCCGTACGATGTTGGCACCGAGGTCCGCATCGTCGACTGGGAGCAGCGGCGGGACGGCCTGCTCGGCATCACCGTCGAGGGCCGGCGGCGCTTTCTGATCGCCGAACGGTGGCTGCCGCCGGGGGCCGCGCAGCGCGCGCGCGTCGAGTGGCTGACCGACACGGTCACCGCGGCCGACCGGAACGCCCCTGAATTGGCGGAATTGGGTGCCCTGCTGGGGCGCATCCTCGAGCGCATCGACGGGCCGTATACCGACATCCCCCGCCATCTAGACGACCCGTTGTGGGTCGGCGGCCGGCTCACAGAACTGCTACACATGCCGGACGAGGCCCGGCAGCAACTTCTGGAACTCGACAGCCCGGCCGAACGGCTGGCGCTCATCGCGCGGGCGCTAAAAGAGACGGGGCATAACTGAACCCCGGAGACGGCCACTCTGTACTCTGCACCCCCGCTCCCGACCGCTGTTTTGAAGTCCCCTTCACGGCTTCATCCGGCAGGATCCGTATCGGCTGTCCCGGCACCATGATCCTGATGTCCTCCGATCCCAGCATCGTTCCAACCACCACCCCCACCTCTCCCGGCCGGGCGCGGCGGGAAGAGATCCGGACCAGCGGCCAGCCAGGGCGGACCTGTTCGTGCTCGAGGCTCACCAACCAGACACCTCCCGGATGGTCGACAATGTCCATCGGGGCCGGCCACATCCGGAGCACCAAACGGCGCCCGTCACCGTCCAGCGGTAAGACACGGATCAGCGCCGGCAGCCGGCCCCGATGCCACCGGGGAGGGGGCAGCATGGCCTCCAGTTCCGGCTCAGCCTGGAGCCAGCGCAGGACGCCCTCCAAACGGCGATCGGTCTCGACCCAGCCACCCGCCGCCAAACGTTCCGCCATGGGCTCGCGGTGGACGAGCCACTGGACATCGACCACCCGCCGCCCCCCG
The DNA here is from genome assembly GCA_007121755.1 of Halorhodospira sp. Taxonomy (GTDB): domain Bacteria; phylum Pseudomonadota; class Gammaproteobacteria; order Nitrococcales; family Halorhodospiraceae; genus SKYL01. Next base: position 10,969 of record SKJZ01000035.1, read on the forward strand.
TCGAACCACCGCAACTCCCGGCCCAGCGGATGGAAGGGATCGACCTCCAGCCACTCCTGGACCGACAGGGCGGGCCAGTGCGACTCTTCGACAAAACCGGCCCGCGCCTCCGGATAGACAGCGACCCCCTTAATAACGACGGCCACCGCCAAGACGGCCGCCAGTAGTCCGGGCAGGACTTGCTCCGGCGACCGCACCATGCTTCCGCTGCGCGCGAAGACCACCAATCCGGCCGCCACTGTTCCGACCAGCACACCGGCCACTGCGTCGAGCAGCCAGACCCGCCCCACCACCACCGCGGCCATCGCCACCAGCGCCAGCAGCGCCAACGCCAGGATCAGCATTGGCCTACGCATCCGCCCATATCCGGCAGTAGCGAATACGCCGGCCGCCAACGTCATGGTGGCGAAGGCCGCCACCGAGGGAGACGGAAAGCGAGTCAACGGCGCCCCCCGGTAGAGCGGAACCTGGCCGAAGCTGCCGGTCACCACGCCCAGCAGCGCCGCCACCCCGGCGGCACCGGGGACCGCCAGCAACAGGACCAGGGCCACCCGCCAGCGGCCCTTGAAGGCGGTCCACCCGACACCTACTAACCACGCCGGCACCCACGCCACCGGATCGAGCAGCAAAGCGGGAAGCACAAACAGCGCCCGGGTCTCCACCTCCAAACGCGCCTGAATCAGCCCCAGGAGCGCCTCGTCGGGCAGCGTGGGGCCTCCCAGCAGGAATTGGCGGAACGCCAGCAAGCCCAGCAGAACAACCGCGACCCACCAGTAGCGCCCCACCTCGTGGCCCAATGCGCGCAGCGCCTGCCGGGGGGCGTATAGCGCCCGAGCGGCCGCGGGGTGGCCCCGCCCCCAACGCCTGGTCCGCCAGGCCCACAAGGCGCCAAAACGGTGCAACGGCGGCGCGATGAGGTTGCGTAAGGTCCAGACCCCGGCCCATCCGATCAAAAGGGCCAACACAATGACCGCGATCAATCGGGTGGTTACCGAGGCGGCCAGCCCCAGCGAAGCCCCGAAGACGACGCCCGGCAACAGGTAGGCCGGCGCCCACGCCAAGGCTGAGACAAGGTTGACCACCATGAACCGCCTGCCGGGCATGGCCAGCATGCCGGCCACCGCCGGAATAATGCCGCGCACCGGCCCCACGAAACGGCCGAGAAAGATGCTCTTTCCCCCGTGGGCGTAAAAGAAGGATTCGCCCTTGGCCAGGGCGCCGGGAAACCGGGAGAGCGGCCAGTAGCCGCGGAGACGGTCGCCGAAGTGCCGCCCCAACCAGAAACTCACCGAGTCACCCAGGAACGCTCCGGCGAAAGCCGCTGTCAAGCTCGGCCAGAGGTCGAGGTAGCCCGACCCCACCAGCGCCCCGGCAAGGAAGAGCAGCGTGGCGCCGGGGACGACCACCCCGGCCACCACGAGACCTTCACCGAAGGCCAACAGAAAGATAATGGCCGTCGCCCACGCCGGATGGTTCTGTAACCATTCGAAGAGCGCGGTGAAGGCGGCCAGATCCATTCAGACCCGTTGAAACGCGCGCTCGGCCGCATCCAGGGTCAAACGCACCGCCTCGTCGTCGTGAGCGAGCGAGACGAAACCGGCCTCGAATGCGGCGGGCGCCAGGTAGACGCCTTCCTCAAGCATGGCGTGGAAGAACTGGCCGAAGCGCTCCAGATCGCACGCCTGCACCTGCTCGAAACGGGTCACCGGCGTCTGATCGGTAAAGAAGATCCCGAACATACTGCCCGCCTGGTTCACCGACAGTGGCACCCCGGCGGCGTCGGCCCGCTCCTTGAACCCATCCACCAACGTCGCGGTCACGGCCTCCAACCCCTCGAAGGCGCCCTCCGCCGTAATCAACTCCAGAGTCGCCAATCCGGCCGCCATGGCGACTGGATTCCCGGACAAAGTCCCGGCCTGGTAGACGCCGCCCACCGGGGCCAGCCCCTCCATGATCTCGCGCCGCCCGCCGAAAGCGCCCACCGGCATGCCGCCGCCGATGACCTTTCCAAGGCAGGTGAGATCCGGCGTGATCCCGTACCGCCCCTGCGCGCACGACGTGCCGACGCGGAAGCCGGTCATGACCTCGTCAAAGATCAGCAGCGCCTCGTCCCGATCACAGATCTCCCGCAATGTCTCCAGAAAGCCGGGCTCCGGCGGCACGCAGTTCATGTTGCCGGCGACCGGCTCGACGATGACCGCGGCGATCTGGCCGCCGTGCTCCTGGAAACAGGCGCGCACCGCCTCCGCGTTGTTGTACGGCACGGTCAAGGTCTCCGCCACCACCGCTTGGGGAACCCCCGGGGAGCCGGGCACGCCGAGGGTCAACGCGCCCGATCCGGCCTGCACCAGCAGCGCGTCCACGTGGCCGTGGTAGTTCCCCTGGAATTTGACGATCTTGTCCCGCCCGGTGAACGCGCGGGCGAGCCGCAGGGCGCTCATCGTCGCCTCGGTGCCGGAGTTGACCATGCGCACCATCTCCAGGGAGGGGACGTGGCGGCAAAGCGTGCGCGCCATCTCGACCTCCAGTTCCACCGGGGTGCCGAAAGAGAGCCCGCGGGCCGCCGTCTCGCAAACCCGGCGCAACACCTCGGGGTGGGCGTGGCCGGCGACCAGCGGGCCCCACGAGTTCACGTAATCCACGTAACGCTTGCCATCGACGTCGAAGATGTACGGCCCCTCGCCCCGCTCGAAGAAGATCGGCTCGCCGCCCACCCCTTTGAAGGCGCGGACCGGAGAGTTGACGCCGCCGGGAATCAACTCCCGGGCCTGCTGAAAGAGTTCATGGCTACGATGCATGATCGACTCCCTTGTTGGAATTGTATGCGGCGGTCAACTTCCGCGCTGCCGCCTCGATATCGTCGGTGCCGAACAGGGCGCTGATCACCGCCGCGGCATCGATCCCGGCGGCCGCGACCCGGTCGATATTACCGGCGTGGATGCCGCCGATACCGACCACCGGCAGTCCCGTCCGGCGCCGCGCCTCGGCCGGCAGATCCAGGGGGGCTCGCACCGCGTCGGGCTTGGTCGGTGACGGAAAGAGGCTGCCGAAGGCGATATAGTCGGCGCCTTCGGCAGCCGCGCGCTCCGCCCGGGAGAGATCGGCGTAACAGGAGACCCCGATCACCGCCTCCTCTCCGAGGGCCCGCCGGGCGGAAGCGACCGGCGTGTCGTCTCGCCCCAGGTGGACCCCGTCCGCGCCGGCCTCCGCCGCCAGCGCCACATCGTCATTGACGATCAGCGGTGCCCCGTGCCGGTGGCAAAGCTCCCGCAAACGCAGCACCTCACCCAGACGCCGAGCGTGATCCCGCCCCTTGTCCCGGTATTGAAGCATCGCCACCCCACCGCGCAACGCGGCAGCGACCGCGGAGGAGAGATCCCCGGCCGGCGGGGGCGAGGTAGTAATAGCGTAGATCCCGCGACGGAACATTCGGTTCAAAAGGAGTTGTCAATCCACACAAAACGGGCGTAATGCGTAAGTCTCAAGCCATACCTCACGCGTTGCAAGCGGCGCCGGCGAAACGGCGCCACAAAAAGGCTACCCGCGGCCGCCCCGCGCCTTGTCTTACAACTTGAAACTTACAACTTGCAACTTGACACTATCTCACTCTGACCCACACGACCTGAACTGGGAGAAACCATGGCAAACCGTACCTGGGTCTGTCTGGCCTGCGGCTGGCTTTACGACGAGGAGGACGGCCTGCCGGAACAAGGCATCCCGCCGGGGACCCCTTTCGAGGATCTCCCTGATGACTTTCTCTGCCCGGAGTGCGGAGCGGATAAGTCGGCGTTCGAAGCCCTGAACGATTGACTCAACCCACTGCGGCGTCCCGCTCCGCCGCATAGCGGCGGCCCCGCTTCTCGTCAACGCCAAAGGCGACGACAAAGGCGGCGGCGAAGAGCGCCGCGCAGAAGAGGATGGCGCTCTGCAACCCCACCGCCACCTGCAACAATCCTACCGCCGCCAGGCCCAGCGCGCCGGCCGCTTTGAGGGCCACGCCCCAGAAGCCGAAGAGCTCCGCCGCGCGGGCGCGGGGCGAGAAGAGTCCCACCATGGTGCGGCCCGCCGACTGGCATGATCCCAGGGCGATCCCTGCCACACACCCCGCGACCAAAAAGACGTACTGGGCCTGCCACTCTACCCCTAGCAATCCCCGCAGCCCCTCGGTCATGAGCGGCGTGCCCCAAATCATCACGATCGCCGCAATCCAGATCAGCAGGGTCAGCATATAGGTCCGCTTCGCCCCGAAACGGTCCTGGATCATGCCGAATCCCAACGCCCCGGCCGCCGCGCTGATCTGGGTGACAATGAACATGAGCGTGCGCACATGGCTGTCCCAGCCGATCACTTGCGCCCCGTAAATGAAGGCGAAGGAGATCACGATGTAGAGCCCGGCCATGGACAGCAGGAGCGAGACCAAGAAGACCGCCAAATCCGGAGTGGCGTGGATGCCGCGCAGCGTGGCCCCCACCCGCCGGAGACCGAGGCGCGGATAGCCGAAGCCCACCGGACGGGGCTGGGGAACCCCTCGTTCCCGGAGCCAGAGGAAGGTCGGAATGGCGCAGACCAGAAAGAAGGCGGCGGCGAACGGACCCACCCACCGGATGCGATCGAAATTCTCCGCGCTGACCTCGCCCAACAGCAGCACGGTAAAGGCCGTTGCGAACATCCCGCCCACATAGCCGAGCGACCACCCCAGCCCCGAGACACGCCCCATCTCCCCCGGCGCGGCGATATCGGGCAGAAAACCGGCGATAAAGGCTTCGCCCATGGAGTAGGCGTAGTTGGACAGCGCAATCAGCAGAAACCCCAGGACCACGTAGCCCGGCTCCACCCAGTAGAGCGCCGTGGTCGTAGCCACCGTGGTGGCGTAGCTGATGAACAGAAAACGCTTCTTAGCGGCCGTGTAGTCCATGATCGCGCCACAGACGGGCGCCGTAACCACCACCGCCAGATAGCTCAGCGCCAGCGCCGCGCTCCACAGGAGGTTGCCGAGACGAAAGTCGTCGGCGACGTCACCGACGATGAGCCGCGTATAGAGATCGCCGTAGACAACCGTAATGATCAACAGCGTATAAGCTTGGTTGGCGAAATCGAACATCGCCCAACCGAAGACTTCACGGCGAGATGCGCGCTCGGTTGCCCAGATCACTGGCTCTCCCC
>SKJZ01000262.1 GCA_007121755.1 Halorhodospira sp.
CGGGGTGTGTTCCCGGCCGGGCTCGCCGGACGCGCCCTTCGGGTTCCCTGCGCTTCTCGACCGATTAGGAGCGCGCGCAAAAACTCGCGGCGCTGGCGCGCCGCTCAGACAGCTTGCGCGCTCTCCGCTTCGCGGAGTCCTAATCGGTCTGCGATGCTCGGCGCGCCCGGAGGCCGCCCGGCCGGGAACACACCCCGGCAACACTTTCCGTGAAGTTAGTAGCGTCCCCCCGCCCCCAATCGCCGATCCAACTCCTCGAAGAAGGCACCGATTCGCCCGGCGTTAGCGCCCAGATCACTCTCCCCGACCCGCGAAGCGGACCGGATATCGACCCGGACGCCCTCCCCGGTCTCCGCCACCCGCACCACGATATCGTCGATAAACCCGAACCAAGGCGTCCGATGGGTGGCTTCCAACAGGCCGGCCGCCGAATCGGCCGCGGCCACCCGCCACCCCAACTCCGCTGCCGCCGACTCCACCGCCGCGAAGACCCGCTCACGGCCCGCCCCTTGGTAGATCCGCGGCGCCACTTCGGGATAGGCGGCGGCCTGCTTGGCGGCCGCCCGCTCGCCGGGATACTCCACGGCATTGGGCGCGGCGTCCCGCCCCTTGGCCAAGGCGTCGAAAGCCGGCGGGTTATCCGTATCGGTGGTGACATCGTGGATGGCCGGGGCAGTCACCGAAGCCACAAAGTACGGCGAAGGGACGGCCACCACCACCACGCCGACGGCGATGGCCAGGACGGCCCGGCCCCGGCCCCGCTTGCCGTGGAGCCCCAGCGTCGCCCGCACGGCCAGGGCGCCCGCGACCACCGACAGCGCCCCGCCGGCGACCGCGGCGGTCAACACCCCCATCGCGGCGTGCAGATCCAGCAGACCCAACTGGTAGACGGGCCCGGCCGTGATCGCCCCGACCGCGCTGAGCAGTGCCAGCCAGAGAGCGAACCTGGAGAGCTTAGAAACAGGCGCCTGAAACATTGTCTGCCACTCCCTGCTGACCGGCGCCCATTATGCGATCCTACGCTCCGCTCTGCGACCCCACTGCTATCAAGGTCTTAAACTGACGGCCTCCACCCGGCGCCGCTTCAACGGCCGCAGATGCTCCACCACCTCCTGCTTGACTGCCACGGGAAGGCTTTCGAGAACCTCAAGCAGGGTGTTGAAGGGCAGGCGATTCGCCATAAGGCAGGCACGGCCGCGATTCATGTGGGCGAGCAGGCTCGCCTGAGCGTCGGGCTGCATCTCCAGAAACGCCGCCAGCCCCTCGCCGGCGGGCAACGCATCCAAAGCCGCTGGCCGCTCTTCCGGGGCCAGACAATTAATCCGGCGGGCCATCGCCGCGTGCAGGTTGTCGCCCAGGCGGGCGCGGGAGAGTGCGCCGGCGGCGGCGTACTCAGGATGGTAATCGGTCACGGCCATCTCACCACCTCCAAAAAATCCACTTCTACCGGTCCCCGCTGCAAGGCACCGGCGGTGGTGGAGGCCGCGGCCTCGCGTCAGCCGGCGCCCGACAAGCGGGCGCTGATTCGCGCCAGGGGCGCGTTCACACTACGACTACAATCGCCGTCCGGCATAACGCCGACCTCTTGTGGCCAAACACGCTGGCCGGGCACGCAGCGGGGCCCGGCGACGCCGCTCCGGGGATCCCCGGAAACGGCGTGCGAGGACACTAGTTCAGCTTTGGGAACGTGTCAATCCGGTTTGCTTGTTGAAGGTTTGCATCCCGAAAAAAACATGGAAGGGCTCGAAGAGTCCCCACATGGCCGTATAAGCTAGCTACCGCACACAGCCGTCTCCCCCCTCAAGCTATACTTCGACAACGCGTTAGCGAGCTTACCGTAAGGCTAAAAAGTGCCGTCACCGATGGGCACAGGAGAGGGGGTTAACGTGGTCAGGCGTGGCATACCAGCGGCTTTGATGCTGATCGGCGTATGGACAGCCGTCCTAGTGGGGCTTACCTACCTGGGCGATACGTGGCTGACGCGCCAACAGAACCCCAATCTCTCCGTGGAGACCCGCGTCGTCGGGGACAACCAGCAGGAAGTCTCGCTGGCGCCCAACCGCAACGGCCACTACGTGCTCACGGTTGAGATCAACGGCCATGAAGTGGTCGCCATGATCGACACCGGCGCCACCGACGTCTCCATTCCCCTCTCCGTTGCCGAACGCATCGGGCTGGAGCGGGGGCCCACCGTTCGCTATCAGACCGCCGGCGGCCTCGTGGACAATCACATCACTTGGTTGGACCGGGTCAGCGTCGGCGGCATTGAGGTCCGCGACGTGCGCGGCTCCATCAACCCCCGTCTCTCGGGGGACAAGGTACTGCTCGGCATGAGTTTTCTGACCGAGGTGGAGTTCGCCCAACAATCCGGACAACTGCACATGCGCTCACTGCCCGCCGGGGGGCGCTGAACACCGGCGCCGCCAGCGGCGCGGGAGGTAGAGCATGACCGGGCGCGACGAAGCGGAGAGAGAGTTTAACCACTGGGCGGCGCTAGCCCGCGACGACCCGGAGGCCTTTGAACGCAACCGTCGGGAGGCCATCCAGGCGCTAATCGACGACGCCCCGCCCGAGCGCCGCGAGATTTTGCAGCGCACGCAGTGGCGCGTCGATATGGAGCGGACGCGCGCAGGCAACCCGATGGGCGCCTGCATCCGCCTCTACCGGATGATGTGGGAGGCGGTGACCCGCGAGCACGGCCTGCTCCAGACGCTCAGATCACCCGTGCTCACCCGGGACGAAGCGGCCAAGCGGCCGCCCGGAGCCAAGATCATCCCCCTGAGGAACCGCCGCCGCGCGCCGCCTTGACCCTTGCCGGTGGCGGGGATAACATCGCTCGCTTCACTGCCGCCGCAACGTACGCGGTAACCAGTCTTTATAGAGGTGTAGGATGAAGCAGGGTATCCACCCCGAATACCGCCCGGTGGTCTTTCAAGACATCTCCACGGATTTCGCCTTCCTGACGCGGTCCACGGTAGAGACCGGCGAAACCACGACTTGGGAAGACGGTAACGAGTATCCGCTGGTCAAGGTGGAAGTATCGAGCCGCAGCCACCCCTTCTTCACCGGGAAGCAGCGCGTAGTGAGCGCCGGCGGGCAGGTCGATCGTTTCCACAAGCGCTTCGGCATGAACAGAGGTTCCACCTCCGGCGACAAGTAGCCGGTTGCCGGACGTTGTGCATACGGCCCCTCGCTCCCGAGCGGGCCGGTGTTTGTTGCTGGGCAATCCATAGAAATTTATTATATATTGTCGCGCTCAGGCTTATAATCAGGCGCTCCTTTGAGCGCGACGCTGCCCCGGACAGCCGCCATAGGCCGCGCCATGCAGCCCCTTATCGCGGAGTGCGAGCCATGACATCGAAGACCGTCACCCTGACTGACAACACCACCGGCAAGTCCATCGAACTGCCCGTGCGCGAGGGCACCCACGGCCCCCCCGTCGTCGACATCCAGCGCATCTACAACGAACTGGGCCACTTCACCTACGACGCCGGTTTCACCTCCACCGCCAGTTGCCGCAGCGACATCACCTTCATCGACGGCGACGAGGGCATCCTCCTCTACCGCGGCTACCCGATCGAGCAGTTGGCCGACCACAGTACTTTCTTGGAGGTCTCCTACCTGCTACTCCACGGCGAGCTGCCGACCCAGCAGGAGTTGGAAGATTTCAACCGGGCCGTCACTCACCACTCGATGATCAACGAGTCGCTGAAGGACTTTTTCGACGGCTTCCACTACGACGCCCATCCGATGGCCATGCTCACCGGCGTGGTGGCGTCGTTGTCGGCGTTCTACCACGGCGCCATCGACATCGGTGACCCGGAGAACCGGATGCTGACCTGCCACCGCGTGCTGGCCAAGATGCCCACCATCGCCGCCGCGGCGTACAAGCACATGCAGGGCGACCCCTTCGTCTACCCGCTCAACCGCCTCAGCTACACCGGCAACCTGCTCAATATGCTCTTCTCGCGGCCCACCGAGCCGTTCGAGATCAACCCGGTCCATGAGCGGGCATTGGACCAATTGTTGATCCTCCACGCCGACCACGAGCAGAACGCCTCCACTTCGACGGTCCGGCTGGCCAGCTCCACCGGCACCAACCCCTTCGCCTCCATCGCCTCCGGCTGCGCGGCACTGTGGGGGCCGGCGCACGGCGGCGCCAACGAGGCGGTGCTGAACATGCTCCACGAGATCGGCGACATCAACCAAGTGCCGAAGTACATCAAGAAGGCCAAGGACAAGGACGACCCGTTCCGCCTCATGGGCTTCGGTCACCGCGTCTACAAGAACTTCGACCCGCGGGCGCGGATCATCCGCAAGACGTGCCACGAAGTACTCAACGACCTCGGCATCAGCCACGACCCGCAGTTGGAGCTGGCGATGAAGCTGGAGGAGATCGCTCTCCAGGACGACTACTTCATCGAGCGCAAGCTCTACCCCAACGTCGATTTCTACTCCGGGATCATCTACCGGGCCCTGGGCATCCCGACCGACTTCTTCACCGTCATGTTCGCCCTCGGCCGCACCCCGGGCTGGCTGGCCCAGTGGAACGAGATGGTCTCCGACCCAGAACAGCGCATCGGCCGCCCGCGCCAGCTCTACACCGGCCCGGCCCGCCGCGACTACATCCCGGTGGATAAGCGGAAGTAACAAGAACGCCCGCCCCCGCCGGGTGGACAAGCGCGGGGCGTAAGGAGAAGTTCGAAAAAAGCCGTTGGCGCCGTATCACCCGTATGTCCGCCGAACGCGCCCTTCGGGTTCCCTGCGCTTCTCGGCCGATCGGGAGCGCGCGCAAAAAC
>SKJZ01000128.1 GCA_007121755.1 Halorhodospira sp.
CGCATCCAGGTCGGGAAAGTGGGTGTCGCCCGGCGGGGCGTCGTCGACCTCGGTCAGTTCGATGCGGGTGGCTAGCGGCAGGAAGAGGCGGTAGATCTCGCCGCCGCCGATGACCATGATCTCATCGCCCCCGGGGGCGGCGGCGGCCCGGCGCAGGGCGTCGTCCCGGTCCCGGGCGACGACGACGCCGTCCGCCACGAACGCCGGGTCGCGGCTGAGGACGATGTTGGTGCGCCGGGGCAGCGGGCGGCCGACGGCGGCGAAGGTGCGCCTCCCCATGATCACCGGGTGGCCGCTGGTCAGCGCCTTGAAGCGGCGCAGGTCGGTGGAGAAGTGCCACGGCTGGTCGCCGTCGGCGCCGATGACGCGGTTGCGGCCCATGATGGCGACCAGGGTGATGGTGGGCGCCGCGCTCGTGCTCATGTTCCGGCGCCTCCCTCGCCGTACAGCTCCAATATCCGGCCCAACCGGAACAGGTCCGTTCGAAACAGATCCAGCGCGGTCGTGGCGTCGTGGCCGGCGCGCTTGGTCTTCTCCCAGTCGAGGTCGCTGCCGTAGCCCATGCGGGTGCGATGGCGGAAGGCCCGCAAGTTGTCCAGGCAGGCCAAGGTGGCGTCCGATAACAACGCCGGCCGGCAGCGGTCGACGCCCTCGTGGGCCATGCGATCGAGCAGGCGGCGATGCCAGTCGCTTCCGGCGGGCGCTCCGCCGTCGATCTGTTCGGCGATCAGGACCATGACGCGCTCGATGCCGGTATACAGGGACTCTACGGCGTCCGACAGCGCCTTCTTGTCGCGCCATGCAGTGAAGCGGTCCGCCGGCGCGCCCTCGGGCATGGAGGCGAGTAGCTGACGGGTAAGGGCCTGCTCGTCGTCAAGCCGCCGCAGTTCGATCAGGATGTCGTGCCAGATCGCTTCGGTCACGGGCGCTCTCCAAGAGGCGGCGGCGCAGGTCGGGGTCAGTGACCTCGTCGAGGTAGACGAGGTCGAACGGGATCGTGCCCATCCGGTCCTCCACCGCGGTCTCCAGGCGGTAGCGAAGGGATTCGTCGGGCAGGGAGTAGATCAGGAAGTCGACATCGGAGCCGTCCCGGAAGCGGCCCGTGGCCAGTGAGCCGGTGAGCCGCGCCTCCACCCGCCGCTCCGCCAAGTCGTCGAGGACCGCCGTGGCGCGGCGCAACGCTTCCCGGCGCCGCGCGGCGGTGCGCCGGGCCTTCAGTTGGCGATAGGTCGGATAGGGCGGGGACACGACGAAGCTCTCCTGTCGCCAATGTACATTGCATGACGTGAACACGACGACGACAGCATGATGCGGTTTTGTCGGTGTATCAAGGCATTTTCGGGAGAGCGGCTTACACCGCCACCGGCGCCGGGATGTGCGGATGGGGGTCGTACCCCTCCAGCGTCACATCCTCGAAACGGACTTGAAAGAGATCGGTCACCGCCGGGTCGATGCGCAGGGTGGGCGGCGGGCGTGGGGCGCGGTCCAACTGCTCCCGGGCCTGCTCCAGGTGGTTGAGGTAGAGGTGGCAGTCGCCGCCGGTCCAGATGAACTCTCCCGGCTCCAGCCCGACGTGCCGCGCCACCAGGTGGGTCAGCAGGCTGTAGGAGGCGATATTGAATGGCAGCCCCAAGAAGATATCGGCGGAGCGCTGGTAGAGCTGGCACGAGAGGCGCCCCTCGGCCACATGGAACTGAAAGAGCAGGTGGCACGGCGGCAGCTGCATGTGCTCCAGTTCGCCCACGTTCCACGCCGAGACGATGTGCCGCCGGGAGTCGGGGCGGTGGCGCAGGTCGTCCAGCACCCGGCGCACCTGGTCGATCTCGCGCCCGTCGGCGGCCCGCCAGCTCCGCCACTGGACGCCGTAGACCGGCCCCAACTCCCCGTCGGCGTCGGCCCACTCGTTCCAGATCCGCACGCCGTTCTCGTTGAGGTAGCGGATGTTGGAGTCGCCGCGCAGGAACCAGAGCAGTTCGTGGACGATGGAGCGCCAGTGGAGCTTCTTGGTGGTCACCGCCGGAAACCCGGTGGCCAGATCGAAGCGCATCTGGTGGCCGAAGACCGACAACGTCCCCGTCCCGGTCCGGTCGTCTTTCCGGACGCCGTTCTCCAGGACGTGGCGCATTAGGTCGAGGTAGGAGTGCATGGCTGTCTTGTTTTTACAGTATCTTCACTAGAATCTTCGAGTTTCGCTCCGCGTCGTAGAGCGCCCGCCGCGCCTCCGGCAAGGTCTCGGGGCCGGCGGGTCGGAAACCCCGTTCGCGGAAGAAGTGCTCCGCCTCGGTGGTCAGGGCCACCAGCCGCTCCAACTCCATCCGCCGGGCGTCGCGCTCCAGCCGCTCTACCAGTGTCTCGGCGCGGCCCTCGCCCTGGTAGTCGGGGTCCACCGCCACGCAGGCGATCTCGCCCGCCTTTTCTCCGGGGTAGGGCAGCAGCGCGGCGGTGGCGATCACCGCGCCGTCGCGCTCAATGACGGTGAAGTGGTCGATCTGCGTCTCCAGCAGCTCCCGCGGCCGCTGAACCAGCGAACCGCGCTCCTCCAGCGGCCGCGTCAGGGCGAGGATGGCGGGGATGTCCTCGATCCGGGCGGGGCGGGCCGCTTCGAAGCGTTCGGGCGTGATCAGCGTGCCGACGCCGTCGCGGGTGAAAAGCTCCAGCAGCAGTGCCCCCTCCCGCCGGCGGTCGAGCAGGTGGACCCGTCCGACGCCCGCCTCGCAGGCTTGAACGGCGCCCTGCAGCAGGCGGGCGGTCGCCGCGGGAAGGGCCGAGTCTTCGTTGCGCAGCAGCTCCCGCGCCTCGCCGGGAGTCAGCTCGGCGAGCGGTTCACCGCTTGACGGACGGGCCGCCGGCGCCCCGTCGGCCAAATGGATCAGTTTGTCGGCGCCGAGGGCCGCGGCGACGGCGACCGCTACGGCGTCCGCGGATAGATTGAACACCTCGCCGGTGACCGAGTAGCCGAGCGGAGCGACCAGGGCGACATCCCCGCCGTCGAGCCGGCGGCACAGGGCCTCGGTGTCGACCCGGCGGACCTCGCCGGTATAGAGGTGATCGACGCCGCCGCGCACGCCCAGCGGCCGCGCGGTAATGACGTTGCCGGACGTCACGCGCAGCCGCATGCCGGCCATCGGCGTGGTCGCGACGCCGGTCGACAGCCGCGCCTCCAACTCCATGCGCACCTCGCCGGCGGCCTCCTTGACGCACTCCAGCGCGTCGGCGTCGGTGACGCGCAGGCCGCGGTCGCCGCCGGAGTCCCGGTAGATCGGCTCCAGTCCGCGGCGGGCCAGGCGCGCCTCGATCTGCGGCCGGGCGCCGGGCACCAGTACCAGGCGCACGCCGAGGCTGGCCAGCAACGCGATGTCGTGGACCAACCCTTCGACGCCGGGCGGCTGGACCGCCGTGCCGGGAAAGGCGACGACGAAGGTGCGCCCCCGGTGGGCGTTGATATAGGGGGCCGCCTGGCGGAGCCAGTCCACGAAGCGGTCCGGTTCGAGATCGGCGAGGCGCATCAGTGCAGACAGAAGTGGCCGATGAATTGGCGCAATAGTCGCACCGTCGGCTCCAGGCGGTCCACCGGAAGATGCTCGTCGGGCTGGTGGGCGCAGGCGATATCGCCCGGCCCCAGCACGACGGCTTCCACGCCCAGCTGCGCCAAATAGGGGGCCTCGGTGGCGAAGGCGACGGCGCGGGCCTTGTGGCCGGTCAGCCGTTCGGCAACGCGCACGATCTCGGCGTCCGCCGGGGTCGCCATCGGCGGTTGGCCGGGAAAGAGCGGTGTGATCCGGAGGTCGGAGGCGCGCTCTGCGAGCCGCCGCCGCAGGCGTTCCCCGAGTTCGCTCCGCAAATCCGTCTCCACCATGCCCGGTAGGGTGCGGATGTCGATCTGCAGTTCGGCCTGACCGCAGATGCGGTTCGGGTTGTCGCCGCCGCGGAGGTGGCCCAGGTTCAGCGTCGGGTACGGGATCTCGAAACGGTCATCGCGGTACCGCTCCGCGAGTTCGGCGCGCCAGCCGATGATCTCGTCGAGGACGGCGGCCATGGCGTCGAGGGCGTTGCGGCCGAGGTGGGGGTCGCTGGAGTGGCCCGAGCGCCCCGCAATGTGGATCGCCTCCATCATGATGCCCTTGTGGACGTGTACCGGCCGGTTAGCAGTGGGCTCGCCGATCACCGCGGCGCACCCCGCCAACGCATGGTTGCCGGTCTTTGCGGCCAGGGTCCGCGCGCCGTCCATGCCGCTCTCCTCGTCGGCGGTGGCCAGCAGCGTCAGCGGCGCCCGCAATTCGCCGGCGCGGAGGCCGCGGGCCGCTTCCACCGCCAGGGCCAGAAACGACTTCATGTCGCTGGCGCCGAGGCCGTGGAGCTTGCCGTCCCGTTCGGTGAGCACGAAGGGATCGGAGGTCCAGAGATCCCCGTTGAACGGCACGGTGTCGGTGTGGCCGGAGAGCACCAGCCCGTTGCCGCCGGCGTCCGGCCTCTCCGGATGCAGAGTCGCGATCAGGTTCGCCTTGTGGGGTTGCTCCGGCAACGGTTCGATGGCGCAGGTGAAGCCCATCGGCTCCAGCCACTCGGCCAGCAGTTCCACAACGCCGCGGTTGCTCTGGTCCAGCGCCGGGTCGACGCTGCTCACAGAGGGCTCGGCGATGATAGCGGCCATCATCTCCCGCAGAGGAGGCGGTGAACGGGTCATAGATACCTTATAGGTTACCCGCCCAGGTGCTGCGCCGGCGTGGTCCCAGCCGCGGCAGGATCAGACCGAGCAACAACCCGACGCCGAGCACGCCG
>SKJZ01000182.1 GCA_007121755.1 Halorhodospira sp.
CTGTGCGCGCCCTTCGGGCCTGATCCGGCTCCAGGCGGTCGCTCCGTTCGACGTCACCGACACGGCGTCTCCCCGCCCGCCGCCCTCACCCCGACCGATCACTCGCGTGTGGCTTGGGGGGGCTACGAGCGGTCTTCCAGTCGGCAGTTGTCGCTGCAATAGAGGCGTCCGGAGGACGCCACTGCCTGGTGACGCGGGACGAAGACGCCGCAGTGGTCGCAGCGGACCATCTCTTCGACGTGCTCCGTGGTCCGCCCCGGTTGGCCGCCGGAGGGGCCGTCGCCTCGAACCGCGCCGTTCTGCTCCCGCCGCAGTGCCGCCCGGTGGCGCTGTTGGAGGATCGAGCGCAGACCGATCCAGGCCAGGATAATGAGGACGACGAGGAGAATCTGACTTAGCATGTGTAGGCTACTTTAGTGGAAGACGGCACAAAGGAATCTCATAAAGAGCCGGCCGGAGGGGGTGCCGGGGCGTCGTGATCGGCGACGTCGAACGGAGCGACCGCCCGGAGCCGGATCAGACCCGAAGGGTGCGCGCATGGATGCGCGCGCCGGCTGGCCGCGCAGGGAGCGCGTCCAGCCGGTCCCGGCGGAGGGCGAGGAGCGCAGTGGGTCGCCGATCACGACGCCCTGGCACCCCCTCCGGCCGGCTCTTTATGAGATTCCTGCTTAACTTGTCATGGCGCCGACCTTTTGAAAAGTACCTTATGCTTGCATCAGAATAACGAATCGTTCGGCGCCCACAATACGAGCCTACAAGGAGGCCCGCTCCGATGAACCTGCACGAGTTCCAGGCCAAACACCTCTTCTCCGATTACGGCATCCCCATCCCACGCGGCTTCGTCGTGCGCTCCAGCTCGGAAGCGCGCCAAGCGGCCAGCCGCCTGGGTGGCAGCGTATGGGTGGTCAAGGCGCAAGTCCATGCCGGCGGACGCGGCAAAGCCGGCGGCGTCAAGCTGGTCAAAAGCGCCGACGAGGCGCAGGAGTATACTGACTCGCTACTCGGCGGCCGGTTGGTCACCCACCAGACTGACGAAGCGGGACAGCCGATCCACGCCGTGATGGTTGAAGAAGGGCTCGACATCCAGCGCGAACTCTACCTCGGCGCACTCGTCGATCGCGCCTCCAAACGGGTGGTCTTCATGGCCTCGGCGGCCGGGGGCATGGACATCGAAGAGGTGGCGGCCAATGAACCGGAGAAGATCGTCACCGTCGGCGTCCATCCCGCCGCCGGCCTGCAGCCGTACCAGTGCCGGCGGGTGGGCTTCGCCCTCGGCCTCGACAAGGCGCAGGTCGGGCAACTGACCAAGATCATGCGGGGCCTCTACCGGCTCTTCATCGACAAGGACCTCTCCCTGATCGAGATCAACCCGCTGATCGTCACCGGCGACGACTCCCTGCTGGCCCTCGACGCCAAGATCAACATCGACGACAACGCCATCGAGGTGGGGCGCCAGCCGCAACTGGCCGACATGCGCGACTTGACCCAGGAGGACGAGACCGAGGTCAAAGCGGCGGAACACAATCTCAACTACATCACCCTCGACGGCAACATCGGCTGCATGGTCAACGGCGCCGGCCTCGCCATGGCCACGATGGACGTAATCAAACTGCACGGCGGCGAGCCGGCCAACTTCCTCGACGTGGGCGGCGGCACCACGACCGAGCGGGTCACGGAGGCGTTCAAGCTGATCCTCTCCAGTGACTCCGTGCAGGGGATCCTGGTCAATATCTTCGGCGGCATCGTCCGTTGCGACATGATCGCCGAGGGGATCATCTCCGCGGTGAAGGAGGTCGGTGTCGACGTGCCGGTGGTGGTCCGGCTGGAGGGGACCAACGTCGAGCAGGGCAAGAAGCTGTTGGCCGAAAGCGGGATGGATCTCATTGCCGCCGACGATCTTGCCGATGCCGCCGCCAAGGTGGTGACCGCCGTTAGCAACGCCGCGTGAGCCCACGGGAGAGGAGCCGAACATGAGTATTCTCGTCGACAAGAACACCAAGGTCATCGTCCAGGGCTTCACCGGGAAGCAGGGCACCTTCCACGCCCAACAGGCCATCGCCTACGGCACGCAAGTAGTGGGTGGTGTGACGCCCGGCCGGGCCGGAGAGACCCACTTGGAACGGCCCGTTTTCAATACCGTCCACGACGCGGTCGTCGCCACCGGCGCCGATGCCTCGATGATCTACGTGCCGGCCGCTTTCGCCGCCGACGCCATCCTGGAGGCCGCCGATGCCGGAATCGGCGTCATCGCCTGTATTACCGAGGGCATCCCGGTGCTCGACATGCTGCACGTCAAGGAGGCGTTGAAGTCCACCGGCGCGCGCCTCATCGGACCGAACTGTCCGGGGGTCATCACCCCCGACGAGTGCAAGATCGGCATTATGCCGGGCCATATCCACCAGGCGGGCCGCATCGGTATCGTCTCCCGTTCCGGGACGCTGACCTATGAAGCGGTGAAACAGACCACCGACGCCGGACTCGGGCAGTCGACTTGCGTCGGCATCGGCGGCGATCCGATTCAGGGGCTCTCCTTTGTCGAGTGCCTGGAGCTGTTCCAGGCCGATCCCCGGACCGAGGGGGTGGTGATGGTGGGTGAGATCGGCGGTACCGCCGAGGAGGAGGCCGCCGAGTATATCCAGGCCCACGTGACCAAGCCGGTGGTGGCTTATATCGCCGGCGTCACCGCGCCGCCGGGTAAGCGCATGGGCCACGCCGGGGCGATCATCTCCGGCGGCAAGGGTACCGCCGAGGACAAATTCGCCGCCCTCGACCGCGCCGGTGTCGCCACCGTCCGCTCACCCACCGAAATCGGCGCCCGGATGAAAGAACTGGTGGGCTAGCTTAAGCGGACACGGGTCGCCGTTGTGGGTTGTCGGGTGAGGCGGGGCCTCCCATCCGGCGACCCACTGCGCTCCGCGCCCTCCGCCGGGGCCGGCCGAACGCGCATCCTGCGCTCCGGCCGGCGCGCACATCCCTGTGCGCGCCCTTCGGGCCTGATCCGGCTCCAGGCGGTCGCTCCGTTCGACGTCGCCGGATGGGAGGCCCCGCCTCACCCGACAACCCACAACGGCGGTTCACCGCTAGGCCCGCGGTGTTACACTTTTTCTCCATGTCAGCCCCTGCACCACTAACCGTCGCCGTCGCCCAGATCGCCACGGGCGTCGGTGAGATCGCGGCCAACACCCGGCGCATCATCGACGCCATCCACATCGCCAGGGATCGGGAAGGCGCCGGCTTGGTGGTCTTTCCCGAAATGGCAGTCACCGGCTACCCCCCCGACGATCTGCTTCTGCGCCGCGACTTTCTGCGTGCCACCGAAACGGCGTTGGCCGAGGTGGCGCGGGCGTGTACCGGCATTACAGCGGTGGTTGGGGCGCCCCTCGAACGGGATGGCGGCGTGCGGAATGCCGCCGTGGTCTTGACCGACGGGGGCGAACAGGCGGTCTCGTACAAACGCCTGCTGCCGAGCTACAGCGTCTTCGACGACAATCGCCACTTCACGGCCGGGAGCGCGCCCTGCGTCTTCCCGTGCGGCGGCCGGTGGTTGGCCGCCATTATCTGCGAGGATTTGTGGGCCTCCGGGCCGATAGCCGACGCCGCGGCGGCCGGCGCCGAGGCCGTGATCGCCATCAACGCCTCTCCGTTTCACGCCGGCAAGCCCGCCGAGCGCGAGGCGGTCGCGGCGCGGCGCGTGGCCGAGGCCGGGCTCCCGGTCGTCTACGCCAACGCGGTCGGCGGCCAGGACGAGGTCGTCTACGATGGCGCCTCCTTCGCCGTCGATGCGGCGGGGCGGGTCGCGGCGCGGGCGCCGTTCATGGAGGAGGCGGTGACGGTCTTTCATCTTGACAAAGACGGCGCCGTAACGGGGCCCCGTCCGCCGTTGCCCGATGAGATTCCTTCCGTCTACTCCGCGCTGGTGCGGGCGACCGGCGACTACGTGCGGCGGAACGGCTTCGAGGAAGTGGTGCTGGGCCTCTCCGGCGGCCTCGATTCCGCCCTGGTGGCCGCCGTGGCGGTGGACGCCCTGGGGGCCGACCGCGTCCAGGCGGTGATGATGCCCACCCGTTACACCGCCTCGCGCAGCCTCGAGGACGCGCGTGCGGTGGTGGATCTGTTGGAGGTCGACTACCGGATCGTGGAGATCGAACCGCTGTTCACCGGCTACTTGGAGGCGCTGGCGCCCCTCTTCGCCGGCCGGCCGGCCGATGCAACCGAGGAGAACATCCAGTCGCGGATTCGGGGGAATCTCCTGATGGCCCTCTCCAACAAGTTCGGGCGGATGTTGTTGGCTACCGGCAACAAGAGCGAGCTGGCGGTCGGTTACGCTACCCTGTACGGGGACATGAGCGGTGGCTTCGCCCCGCTCAAGGATGTCTATAAGACCGATGCCTACCGCCTCGCCGAGTACCGTAACCGGATCTCGCCGGCGGTGCCGGAGGCGGTGATCGAGCGCCCGCCGACGGCGGAGCTGCGTCACGATCAGCGAGACGAGGACTCGTTACCGCCCTATCCGGTGCTCGACGGCGTCCTCGCGCTCTACATGGAAGAGGATCTGTCGGTGGGGGAGATCGTCTCCCGGGGGTTCGATCCGGCGGTGGTGGAGCGGGTGGTGGGGATGCTCTACCGTAACGAGTACAAGCGCCGGCAGGCGGCGCCGGGGGTGAAGGTGACCCGGCGGGCGTTCGGCAGGGACCGCCGCTATCCGATCACGTCGAGTTGGCGGGGGATCAGTGAGACCTGAA
>SKJZ01000189.1 GCA_007121755.1 Halorhodospira sp.
TCCGGCAGCGCCGCGTTCTCGCGCAGATTCAGGGGGTCGACGTTGGCCGCCTGGTGTCCACGGAAGCGGTAAGCGTTAATCAGCCGCAAGACGGCCGCCTGCTTCATCGCCGCGTCCGGGGTCAGCGCCTCCGCCGTCGCCGCCGCCCCGCGGCCGTTGAACCGGGCGTAGTGGGCGAAACGCTCTCGAATCTCGCTATGGGGAATATCCCGCCCAAAGCCGGTCTCCGCTTCCAGCGTGCGGAAGTAGTTCCGCCAATCCGGATCAACCCGGCTGGGATCATTCAGGTACTGCTCGTAGAGATCCTCAATGAAGGCCCCGTTGGCGCCGTGCAGGTAGGAGTTGCTCAACAACTGTTCGAACAGACTGTCGCCACTCATGGTAGGTCTCTCGAAGTGTTTGCGGTGCCGCCGCGTCTTCAATCCCGGCGCCCGCGGGCCGGGAGGCGGCGGCCGTTAACTGCGGCCATACGCCGCAGTCATCATAAGATACCCTTGTTAATATTATAACGACAAGTGATACCAACCATCACCCTCCGCCGCCGGCCGGATCTTCCATATCCTCCTGCTCCTTCGATACGAACCGTCGCGACAACAGTAGACCGAGTTCATAGAGCAGCCACACGGGCAGGGCGAGCAAGACTTGGGAGATGACGTCCGGCGGAGTCAACAACATGCCGACAACGAACGCCCCGACAATAACGTAGGGCCGCTTCTCCGCCAGGGCTTGCGGGGTCGTCGCGCCGGTATGGACCAGCAGGATGGTCGCGATCGGCACTTGGAAGGCAACACCGAAAGCGAAAAAGATGGTGAGCACGAAGGAGAGGTACTCACCGATATCGGTCATCATCGAGACCCCCTCGGGGGTCACGTAGGCGAAGAAGGCGAAGGCCAGCGGAAAGACCACAAAGTAGGCGAAGCCCGCGCCGGCATAGAACAGCGCGGTACTGGAGACCACCAACGGCCACACCAAGCGGCGCTCATGGCGGTAGAGCCCCGGCGCGACAAACGCCCAGATCTGGTACAGGGTGTACGGCACGGTGGCGAAAATAGAGGCCACCAGGGCCAACTTCATCGGGATCAGGAAAGGCGACGCCACCTTGATGGCGATCATCGACGTGCCCTCGGGCAGCACGTCGCGCAGCGGACCGGAAAGGGCGGCGTAGATGTCGTCGGCGAAGGGGTAGAACGCCAGGAAGACCACCAGCACTACCGCGATCATCTTGAACAGGCGGCTGCGGAGTTCGAGCAGGTGGGCCAGCAGGGGCTGGTCCTGCATCACATCTTCGGCCTCTTCTCCGGTCTTCTGCTCTTGGCTCACCGGCCCGGCTCCCCATCAGCCCGGTCGTCTTTACTGGTCTCGGACTTCTCGGGCGCACTCTTACCACCCCCGGCCGTCGGAGAGGAGGTTGAAGAAGCCGAATCCGGCGTCGCCTCCGAAGTAGCATCGGCGCTGGCGGTAGTAGCATCGGCGCTCAGTGGATTCTCCACACCGCCCTGGAGCCGGCGCCGGACGTCCGCCACTTCCTTCTCGAAGTCCCAACCGGCCTTCTCCATTTGACGGCCGCTCTCCTCGACCTGACGGCCGACACCTTCCACCTCGTGCCGAATGGACTCACCCGCCTTGCGCAGATCCTCCACCCGCAGTTCCCGCTCCACTTCGCTCTTGGCCGCGTTGAAGGCGCCGCGCGCCTTGCCGAGCCAAAAGCCGATTATGCGCGCAGTGCGCGCCATCCTCTCGGGCCCCAAGATGAGGAGCCCGATAAGGAAGATGATGAGTAACTCCCACAGTCCGAGATCGAACATGAGTCGCCGCCGTCAGCGCGGCAGGTTCAAGAGGCCTTGCGGTCGCTTTGCTCGCTCTGCTCCGCCTCCACCGTGGATTTTTGAGCCGCCGGAGCCGTGGGTTGCGCTTCGCGGGCCTGGGCCTGGTTCTCGAGCTGCGACTCGCCCTCGGCGTTCTCCTCACCTTGTTCGCCCTCTTCGCCGCCCTCGCCCTCCTTCATGGACTCCTTGAAGCCCCGGATGGCGCCACCGAGATCACCGCCGAGATTGCGGAGCTTCTTGGTGCCGAAAAGCAGCAGGACGATCAGCAGGATGATCAGCAACGACCAGATATTGAAACCCATGAGTCTTTCCTCCGGCGCCATCAGGCGCTCTAACGATTCGCAACGCCCCCGGTCAGCCGCCCCGGGAGGCTTTCTCTTCAAGGCCGGAACGGCCGAAACGGCGCTCCAGCTCCGCCAAAACCTCCCCCGGCGATACGTCCCTGGCCGAAAGCATGATTAGGCTATGGAACCACAGATCGGCGGTTTCATAAATGACTTGCTCACGATCGCCCCCTTTAGCGGCGATCACCGCTTCGGTGGCCTCTTCGCCGACCTTCTTCAAGATGGCGTCGATCCCCTTATGGTGGAGCCGCGCCACATAAGACTCGTTCGGATCACTCCCCTTACGCGCCTCCAGCACCGCCGCGATCCGCTCCAACGTCTGATTTGAGTCCGTCATGCCCGTCTTCCGTCAATCCAGCCGCACCGGGATGCCCCGCTCGGCCATCACACGCTTGGCCTGTTCGACAGTGTACTCGCCGAAATGGAAGATGCTCGCCGCGAGGACCGCGTCGGCGGCGCCGTCCAGGACGCCGTCGGCCAAGTGCTCCAGGTTGCCGACGCCGCCGGAGGCGATCACCGGCACCGCCACGGCGTCGGCGACCGCGCGGGTCAGCCCCAAATCGAATCCCTCGCGGGTGCCGTCACGATCCATGCTGGTCAGCAGGATCTCACCAGCGCCGAGGGCGGTCATGCGCTGCGCCCACTCGACCACGTCCAGCCCGGTCGGCTTCCGCCCGCCGTGGGTAAAGACCTCCCAGCGCGGCGGATCGTTCTCCACCTGTTTGGCGTCCACCGCCACCACGATGCATTGGGAGCCGAAGCGAGACGCCGCCTCTTCGACCACCTCCGGATGGTGCACCGCGGCCGTGTTGATCGCCACCTTGTCGGCCCCGGCGTTCAGCAGGCGGCGGACATCGGCCGCGGTGCGGACACCGCCGCCCACGGTCAGTGGGATGAAGACCTGCCCGGCCACGGCCTCCACGACCTCGACGATGGTGTCCCGCCCCTCGTGGCTGGCGGTGATATCGAGAAAGCAGAGTTCGTCGGCGCCCATCGCGTCGTACCGCCGGGCGATCTCCACCGGGTCTCCGGCGTCGCGGATCTCCACAAAGCGGACGCCCTTCACCACGCGGCCGCCGTCGACGTCGAGACAGGGGATGATCCTTCGGGCCGTCACGCCCCCTCCCCGGCGACCCGGATGGCCTCGGCCAGGTCCATGCCACCGTCGTAGATAGCGCGCCCCACGATGGCACCCGCGATGCCGTCCGCGGAGGCCGCGCTCAGCGCCCGGATGTCGTCCAGCGTGCTCACGCCGCCGGAGGCGATCACCGGCGTCGAGACGGCCCGTGCCAGGGCGCGCGTCGCCTCCACGTTGGCGCCGCGCATCATGCCGTCGCGGCCGATATCCGTGAAGACGAGAGCGGAGACGCCGGCGTCCTCGAAACGGCGGGCCAAGTCGTCGGCGGCGAGTTCGGAGGTCTCCGCCCACCCGTGGGTGGCGACATACCCGCCGCGCGCGTCGATGCCGACAATCACGTGGCCCGGCGCCTCGCGGCAGGCGGTCTTGACGAACTCCGGCTCCCGCACCGCCCGCGTGCCGAGAATGACGTAGTCGACCCCCGCTTCGAGGTAGCGCCGCACCGTCTCCATATCGCGAATCCCGCCGCCCACTTGGACGGTCAGCCCCGGATGGGCGTCGGCGATGGCGCCGACCACCCCGTCGTGGACCGGCTGGCCCTGTACCGCGCCGTCCAGGTCCACCAGGTGGAGGCGCGACGCGCCGGCGGCCACCCAACGCGCGGCGACGGCGAGCGGGTCTTGATCGAAGACCGTTTCGTCTTCCATGCGCCCCTGGCGCAGCCGCACGCAGCGCCCCTCTTTCAGGTCGATGGCCGGGATGACGATCACCGCGCCCCTCCTATCATTGATTCCAGACTCCATCCCAGTGGATGAAGTTCTCCAACAGCTTTAGCCCTGCGTGCTGGCTCTTCTCGGGGTGGAACTGAACGGCGAAACAGGAGCCGCGCGCCAGCGCCGCGTGGAACCGACGGCCGTAGTCGGCCTCGCCGACCACGGCGGCGGGATCGGCGGCCTCGGCGTAGTAGCTATGCACGAAATAGAACCAACTGCCGTCGTCGATCCCTTCCCACAGCGGATGGCGCCGGCTCTGATGCACGCGGCTCCACCCCATGTGCGGCACCTTCAGCGGCCTGCCGTCGTCGCCGACAACACCGCCGGGGAAACGCGCGACGCGACCGGGAACCACCCCGAGACTATCGATGCCGCCGCTCTCCTCGCTGCGATCGAGCAGCGCCTGCATGCCCAGACAGATACCGAGAAACGGTTTGTCGACCGCCGCTTCGCGCACCGCGTCCAACAGGCCGAGGCGGCGGAGCTCCGCCATACAGTCGCCCATGGCGCCAACACCAGGAAAGACCACCCGCTCGGCATCCCGCACCACGTGGGGGTCCGAGGTCACCGACACATCGGCGCCACCGACCCACGCCAGCGCCCGTGAGACGGAGCGCAGATTCCCCATGCCGTAATCGACAACCGCGATGCTCACGACGTCAGAGCGCCCCCTTGGTGGAGGGAATAGCGCCACCGGCGCGGGGATCGCGGGAGA
>SKJZ01000030.1 GCA_007121755.1 Halorhodospira sp.
GAGAAGGGCGAAGGGGAGGGCGCCCTGGACGGCATCGCCGCCGCGCTGCCGGCGCTGGCGCGGGCGTCGAAGCTCCAGCGGCGGGCGGCCCGGGTCGGCTTCGACTGGCCCGACCACCACGGACCGCTGAAGAAGATCGAAGAGGAAGTGGGCGAGATCGTGGAGGAGGTCGACGGCGGCGATCCGGAGCGCCTGGAGTCCGAGGTCGGCGATCTGCTCTTCGCCTGCGTCAACCTGGCCCGGCACCTCGGGGTCGACCCCGAGACCGCGCTGCGGCGTGCCAACCACCGTTTCGAGGAGCGTTTCCGCGGGGTGGAGGAGGAGTTCCGGCAGCGCGGCGAAGGGATGGCCGGTCAGGAGATCGACGCCCTGGAGGCGGCTTGGCAGCGCGCCAAGGAGCGTCTCCGGAACGAACGCGGCGGGGAGTGTTGACCCCTCAGCGCGGCAGCAACGCCGCGACCACCCGGCGGTCCTCGGCCATGACCAGGTTGAATGTCCGGCACGCCGCCGCGGTATCCATGACCTCGACGCCGATGCCGGCACCGATCAGCGAGACCAGCAGCGAGCGGTCCGGGAAGACCAGGCGCTCCCCGGTCCCCAGGAGAATCAGTTCCGGCTCCAGGGCGGCGAGCGGCTCCAGGTGGCGGGCTTCCAGTTCGGCCACCGTATTCGGGGGCCAGCCGGTATCCAGTTGCCACGGGGTGAGGAGCAGGCTGGTCTCGTAGACCTCCCGGTTGATGGAGATGCGCCCCGGCTCGTAGGCGGTGATGCGGTAGTCGGCGTTGCCTTGATCGAGAGAGAGTTTCATAGGCGGGGAGTTTCAAGTTGCAAGTTTCAAGTTGCAAGTAGGGCGCGGGCGGGTTGCCGGTGAAACCAGCCGTGGTCGCCAATCCCTTGCGACTTGGCGCTTCACACTTTGCGCTTACCGTTTGACACCTTCGCCCGGCGGCAGTACTTTGCCCGTTTGCCGTCGCCCGACCCCATGTTATTGAACGCGATCGATTGAGGTTTGCCCGTGGAACCCGAGACACCGAAAGCCGATTTTCCACGGATCAAGCGCCTGCCCCCGTACGTTTTCAATATTGTCAACGAACTCAAGGCGGCGGCCCGCCAGCGCGGCGAGGACATCATCGATTTCGGGATGGGCAATCCCGACCAGCCCACGCCGCGGCACATCGTCGATAAGCTCTGCGAGGCGGCGCAGCGTCCGGACACCCACCGCTACTCCATGTCGAAGGGCATTCCGCGCCTGCGCCGGGCGATGTGCCGCTGGTACGCCGACCGGTACGACGTGACGCTCGATGTGGAGAGCGAGGCTATTGTCACCATCGGCTCGAAGGAGGGGCTGGCCCACTTGGCACTGGCGACCCTCGGGCCCGGCGATGCGGTGCTGGTACCCAATCCGGCCTATCCGATCCATCCGTACGGGGTGGTGATCGCCGGCGCCGACATCCGTCACGTGCCGATGATCCCCGGCGGCGACTTCTTCGCCGAGTTGGAGAAGGCCATCCGTGACACCTTCCCCAAGCCGAAGATGTTGATCCTCAACTTCCCGTCGAATCCGACGGCGCAGTGCGTGGAGCTGGAGTTCTTCGAGAAGGTGGTGGAGGTCGCGCGCAAGGAGGGGATCTGGGTGGTCCAGGATCTCGCCTACGCCGAGATCGTCTTCGACGGCTACAAGGCGCCGTCGATCCTCCAGGTGCCGGGCGCGAAAGAGGTTGCGGTGGAGTGCTATTCGCTCTCGAAGACGTACAATATGCCCGGCTGGCGCGTCGGCTTCGTTTGCGGTAATCCGGAACTGATCGCCGCGCTGGCGCGCATGAAGTCGTACCTCGACTACGGCATGTTTACGCCGATCCAGGTAGCGGCGATCCTCGCCCTGGAAGGCCCCCAGGATTGCGTGGAGGAGATCCGGCAGACCTACCTGCGGCGTCGCGACGTGCTGTGTGACGGGTTGGAGGCCGCCGGCTGGCCGGTTGAGCGGCCCAAGGCGACCATGTTCGTCTGGGCGCAGATTCCGGAACACTACCGGGAAATGGGGTCGTTGGAGTTTTCCAAGAAGCTGCTCGCCGATGCCCGGGTCGCGGTATCCCCCGGCATCGGTTTCGGCAGTTACGGCGACGACTACGTGCGTTTTTCCTTGATCGAGAATGAACACCGTACACGGCAGGCCATCCGCGGCATCAAGCAGATGTTCCGCCGTGACGGGGTAACTGGGTAGGGAGGTGAAGGCTTGAAACCGGTGAACGTGGGCATGCTCGGGCTGGGCACGGTGGGCGCTGGCGTGGCGAACATTCTGGAGCGTAATGCCGATGTAATCACCCGCCGGGCCGGGCGCGAGATCCGGATCACCCGTGTCGCCGCGCGCCACCTGGACCGTCCGCGCAGTTGCCGCCTGGAAGGCTTCCAGTTGACGACCGATCCCTTCGAGGTGGTCGACGATCCCGAGGTGGAGATCGTCGTCGAACTGATCGGCGGTTACGAACCGGCGCGGGAACTGGTCCTGCGGGCGCTGGATAACGGCAAGCATGTGGTTACCGCCAATAAGGCGTTGATCGCCTTGCACGGCAACGAGATCTTCGCCCGCGCCCGGGAGACCGGCGTGACGGTCGCCTTCGAGGCGGCGGTGGCCGGCGGCATCCCGATCATCAAGGCGATCCGCGAGGCGCTGACCGGCAACCGCGTCGAGTGGCTGGCGGGGATCATCAACGGCACCGCCAACTACATCCTGACCGAGATGTTCTACGAGGGGCGCGAGTTCGGCGAGGTGCTGGCCGAAGCGCAGCGCCTCGGGTACGCAGAGGCGGACCCGAGTTTCGATGTGGAGGGGATCGACGCCGCCCACAAGCTGACCATCCTCGCCTCCATCGCCTTCGGCATCCCGTTGCAGTACGACAAGGTTCACATCGAGGGCATCGACCACATTACCCGCGAGGACGTGGCGTGGGCCCAGGAGTTAGGCTTCCGGATCAAGCACTTGGGGCTGGCGTTCCACGTCGAGAACGGCTATACGCTGCGCGTTCACCCGGCGTTGTTGCCGGTCCGCCACATGTTGGCCAATGTCGACGGCGTGATGAATGCGGTGATGGTCAAGGGCGACGCTGTCGGGCCGACGATGTACTACGGCGCCGGGGCCGGTGCCGAGCCGACTGCATCAGCGGTGGTGGCCGACATGGTCGATGTCGTCCGGGAGTTCAACCTGGAGCCCGAAAACCGTGTTCCGTATCTCGCCTTCCACTCGCACGCCCTGTCGAAAGGGGTGGTGCTGCCGATGCACGAGGTGGAGACGGCGTACTATCTGCGCCTCTTCGCCCGCGACGAGCCCGGCGTCCTGGCCGATGTGACCCGGGTGTTGGGGGATCGCGGGATCTCCATCGAGGCCGTGATTCAGAAACAGCCGGAGCCGGGGGTCGACCATATCCCGGTCATACTGTTGACCCACAAGGTGCGTGAAGGGCAGATGGACGCCGCTATCGAGCAATTGGAAAATCTGGAGCGGATCGACGGCCGGATCGTCCGTATTCGCGTCGAGAACCTGGAGTAGACGTTATGCCGTTCCGTGTCCGTTACACGGGGTTGATTTCCAAGTACATGGATTTGTTGCCGATCAGTGACGACGCCCGGGTCATCGGGCTCGGCGAGGGCAACACGCCGCTGATCCGCCTGACCCGAATCCCGCGCGAGTTGGGGCGGGACGTGGACATCTACGTCAAGTACGAGGGGTTGAACCCGACCGGCTCGTTCAAGGACCGCGGGATGACGGTGGCCGTGACCAAGGCGGTCGACGAGGGGGCCAAGGCGATTATCTGTGCTTCGACCGGCAACACCTCGGCGTCGGCCGCTGCCTACGCCGCCCGCGCCGGGACCACCTGCTTCGTGCTCATCCCCGACGGTAAGATCGCCTTGGGCAAGCTGGCCCAGGCGGTGATGCACGGCGCGCGGGTGATCCAGATCCGCGGTAACTTCGACGACGGTATGCGGCTGGTCAAGGAGGTGGCCGAGCAGTCGCCGGTGACCATCGTCAATTCCATCAATCCGTACCGCCTGCAGGGGCAGAAGACGGCCGCCTTCGAGATTATCGAAGAGTTGGGCCGCGCCCCGGACTACCACTGCCTGCCGGTGGGCAACGCCGGGAACATCACTGCCCACTGGATCGGCTACAGCGAGTGGGCCGGCGGCGGTGACGGACCGCTCACCGGCGCTTGCAACTTCTGCGACGGCCGTTGCCGCTTCGCGTCGGCGATCGTCGACAAGCGGCCGCGAATGGTCGGCTACCAAGCCGCCGGGAGCGCGCCCTTCATGCGCGGCGGGCCGGTGGACGATCCGGAGACGGTGGCCACCGCCATCCGTATCGGCCATCCGCAGTCGTGGGATCAGGCCCACGCGGTGCAGCGGGAGTCCGACGGTTGGTTCGACGAGGTGACCGACGACGAGATCCTCGCCGCCCAGCGCATGTTGGCCAACCACGAAGGGGTCTTCTGCGAGCCGGCCTCGGCGGCGTCCCTGGCCGGGGCGCTGCGCGACATCGAGAGCGGCCGGATCCCCGGCGGCAGCACCGTGGTCTGTACCCTCACCGGCCACGGCCTCAAGGACCCGGATACGGCCATCGCCCAATCCGGCGGCGCGGTCGAGACGGTGGACGCCGAACTCGGCGCCGTACGGCAGGCCATCACCGCGCACCTCTGATGCCGGCGGTCCTGCGGTTGCGGGCCCCCGGACTGCTGGGGCCGCTGCC
>SKJZ01000045.1 GCA_007121755.1 Halorhodospira sp.
CGGGGGCGTCGGCGGCATGGATGCCGCCGTTGAGCGTACAGGGATGTATTCACAGCGTCCCCCGCAAGGAAGTCCGCCCCCGCCCTCGGCCGGTTTTTCGAGATCCCTATTCGGAACGGATTCCTGCAAATAGCCACTCTGTGGTAAATTAAACAAATGCTTATACGAATGATAAGAAGAAGTATTGCTCGACTTCTACACTTCGGGATGCCGGTCTTGGCCGTATTGGCGTTCGCGCCTCCTCTCGCCGCCGCTGAGCCGTTGCGCTTCGCCCCGTTGCCGCGGGAGAGCGCGGAGGTGGTCCTGCGGCAGTTCCTGCCGATGACGGAGTACCTGGAGCAACACCTGGGGCGGTCGATCGAATATGTCTACTTCGACCACTACGACGAGATCCTCCAAGCCTTCGGGGCCGGTGAGGTCGACTTGGCTTACCTGGGGCCGCTGGGCTACGTCCGCCTGCGCGATAGCTACTCGATCGCCGATTTGGTGGTGCAGTTCAACGAGGCTCACGGCGATCCGCACTACCGATGCGTCCTGGTGGCCGCAGCGGGTGAAACCGTGCGTGACGTCACCGGCGCCAGTGCAACGGTGGCCCTCACGCAGCCTCTCTCCACCTGCGGCTATCTCGGGACCGACGCACTGTTGGAAGAGGCCGGCAGCGCTGGCTTGGCGGCGCGTGACTACCGGTATCTCGGTAGCCACGATGCGGTGGCGCTGGCGGTGGTTGCCGGCGAGTTTGAGTTCGGCGGGATGAAGGACAGCATCGCCCACCGTTATGAGGCGGTTGGCCTTGACGTGGTGGCCGAAACCGCGCCCATCATGCCGGGCCATGTATTGGCCGCCAACAGTGGCACACTCTCCACCGAGGTGCGGGAGCAGATCGGGCGGCTGTTGCGCGACGCTCCGCCGGCGGTTTACTCCGAATGGGGCGAGCCGACGCGCTACGGGGCGGTGGCGGTAGAGGACGCTGACTACGATGTGATTCGGCGCATGGGTGGCCTCGGTCCGATCCCGGGGAAGGCGTCGCTGCCGTGACCCGCCGCCGGTGGTGGGCTCACCCGCCGAGCTATGGTCAGTGGGTGGTGGCGGTGGGCGCGGCGCTGCTGTTGGTGGTCGCCGGGTGGTACTTCCACAGTCAATACGAGCAGCAGACCCGCTTGGTGGCACAACAGTATTCCGCCGCACTGGAGGTCGCCTACCGCTCTACAGTTAACATGTACCGTCTCGATGTCGCGACCCGTGTTGACGCCCAGATCGTGCGCCCCGAGGTGACAACGATCATGCGTCGGGCGGCTGATGCCGACGAGATGGAGCGCCGCCGCCTGCGCGGCGACCTTTTCCGGATCATGCGTCCGATATTCGTGGAGATGCGCCGGCGGGGCGCGCGGCAACTCTATTTTCACGAGCCCGACGGCGTCGTCTTTCTCCGAATGCACCGTCCTGAACGGGCCGGCGATTCTCAAATGGAGTTCCGTCACTCCATCCGCGTCGCCAATACCGAGTTGCAGCCGGTGACCGGTTTTGAGGGCGGGAGCCACTACCCGTCGTTCCGCCACGTCTTTCCGCTGTTGGAGGGCGGCGAACACCTGGGTAGCGTCGATCTCTCCCTCTCCTTCGAGCAAATCCACGAGGTGCTGACGGATCTGGTGCCGGCCAGTGAGTTCGCCTTTCTATTGCGGCCGGAGGTTTCGCGGGATCTGGTCTTTACCGAGATGCGCCCCCAATTCATCGAATCTCCCCTCCACGGCGGCTTCTTTCAGGAGCATCCGACGATCTCCCGCATCACCCGTGAATTCCAAAGCTCGCCGACGGCCACGGCCCTGGCGGTGGCGCTGCGGGAGCGGGGGCGTGTCCACTCCCGCATGTCGCACGGAGAGTCGTTCGCCGTGCCGCTGCGCCACGCCGGCCGCGGCTACGTGGTCAGCTTCCACGCCATTCAGGATACGGCCGACCGCCACGCCGCCTACGTGGTCGGCTTTAACGACGCGCCCGTGATCGCCCGCCTCCATGATCGCTTTCTTATCCAGTTCCTGCTGGTGGCTGTGTCGCTTGTTTTGACGGCGATGGCCACTTGGTGGTTGCTGCGCCACCGGTTGATGTTGGTTGGCGAGAGGGCGCGGCTGGAGGCGATCACCCAGAGTATGGGGGAGGGGCTTTACGTCCTTGATCGCGACGGCTGTGTGAGCTACGTGAACCAGGCGGCCACCCAATCCCTCGGCTACGCCGGGCGGGAGCTGGAAGGGCGCGCTATCCACGATCTGATCCATTGCCACCACGGGGAGCGAGAGCAACCGTTGGCGCAGTGCCCCGAGTTGACGTGGACCATTGGACGCGGGATGACCTACGAGGGCGAGGAGACCTTTATCGATCGCGACGGGACCGCCTTTCCGGTGCGTGTTCACTGTGAGCCGCTGCTGGAGGCCGGACAAATTATCGGGGCGGTGACCGCCTTCCGGGACATCACCGAGCGCAAGCGCCGGGAGGCGGAGCTGCAGCGGTTAGCGACCACCGATCCTTTGACCGGGCTCTATAATCGGCGCCGTTTCTACGCCGATTTGGAGCGGGAGTTGGCCCGGTGCCAACGGGCGGAGGAGGGCGGTGCGGCGCTGCTGATGGTCGATATCGATCACTTCAAGCATTTTAACGACGCTCACGGCCACGCTGCCGGGGATGCGGTACTGTGCCACTTGGCCGACCTCTTCCGGCACGCCCTGCGCCGGATCGACGCGGCAGGGCGTTTGGGGGGCGAGGAGTTCGCCGTCCTGCTGCCGGAGACGGACCGCGATGGTGCCGAGCGCTTGGCCAAGCGGCTGTGCGCCCTGTGCCGGGAGCGCCCGGCCGAGCGGGAGGGGCGGCGACTGCCGTTCACCATCAGCGTCGGGGTCACCGTGCTGCGCGCCGCTGATTCGTCGCCCGATGCCCCGATGGCGCGGGCGGATGCGGCCCTTTACAAGGCTAAGGCCGGTGGCCGGGACCGGGTGGCGGTCTAATCCGCGTCAATGTAAGGTATTTGCATTCTGAAGAAGGACCACCCAGGGAGGAGGCCGATATGGCAGGGGGAAAGAGAGGCAAAGGCCGGGATCCCAATGACTCCAAGGAGCGCGAGGGGCTCCACCTGACACCACTGGAGGAGGACGGCGATCCGGAGGCCGAAGGCGACTCCGCCATCGAGGACGACGATCTGACTGTGATGGCCCCCTCCTTCTCGGGGGATGACGGCGACGAGACCGTGATGGCCGGGCCGGCGGCCGACGGCGGTGTGGATGATGGCGCCACAGTAATGGCCCCGGCTCCGAGCGAAGACGGCGAGAGTACGCCCACCGCTCCGGTGACGGCGGCCTATACCCGTATGGCGGGCGACGATACCGGGGCCGGCGGCGTGGCGGCGCTTTCCGGTTCCGGCGGCCGCCGCGGCCCCGGCAAACGCGGCAAGTACGCCGATGCGCTGCCGGTCGGCCACATGCTCATGTGGTACGAGGTCGAGAAGGTTCTCGGCATGGGCGGCTTCGGCGTGACCTATAAGGCCCGGGATACCAAGCTCGACACCGATGTCGCCATCAAGGAGTTCCTCCCCACCAAACTGGCCGGACGTGGTGCCAATCTGGATGTGGAGTCCAGATCCCGGCAGGCCGCCGAGGCCTTCGAGCACGGCCGCGCCGACTTTTTGGAAGAGGCGCGCACCCTGGCGAAATTCAAGCACGAGAATATCGTCCGTGTCTTGACGTACTTCGAGGCCCACGGCACCGCCTACATGGTGATGGAGTACGAGAAGGGGCGGCCGCTCTCATCGCTGTTGAAGAAAAAGCAGACCCTGGAGGAGCCGGAACTGCTCTCGGTGGTGATGCCGTTGCTCCACGGCCTCAACGCGTTGCACGAGGCCGGCTTCATTCACCGCGATATCAAGCCGGACAATATCTTCATTCGTAACCGGGACGGTACGCCGGTGCTGCTCGACTTCGGCGCGGCCCGCCCGATCGACGCCACCGAAGAGATCAGTCCGGTGCTGACGCCGCACTACGCGCCGATGGAGCAGTACTTCACCGACGCCACCCGCCAGGGGCCGTGGACCGATATCTATGCAATGGCGGCGGTGATGTATCAGTGCATCACCGGCCAGAAGCCGCCGCAAGCGCCGCAGCGCAGCGACGCTATGATGCGGGGGATGGCCGATCCGTTGGGCTCTGCCGTGGAGGCCGGGGCCGGACGGTATAACCAGGCGGTCTTGCGGGCCGTGGACGTCGGTTTGGCGGTGATGGAGGACAACCGCCCGCGGACCATCAACGACTGGCTGGCTTCGGTTGACGATCAGGACGGCAGCCAAGGGGTCAGTCTCCAAAGCCTGCTTGAGGGCGGCGATGAGGGGATGTCGACCCGTGCGCGGGTGGCCGTGGCCGCCGCGGTGGCCGTCTTGGTAGTCGGTGTGGTGGTGACCACGTTGACCACGATGATGCGGGATGAGGTGGACCTGACTGCCGCCGAGCGGTTGCAGCGCGAGGTTCAGGAGTTGCAAGTCGATGCCGCCGACGGTGATGTCCAGGCGATGCTGTCGCTGGCCGATCACTACCGGCGCGGCCACGGCTTCGATCTGGACGATCGCCAGGCGGCCCACTGGTATACGCGGGCGGCTCAGGCGGGGGATCCCGAGGGGCAGTACTTGCTGGGCATCGCTTATGCTGAGGGTGTCGGTGTGCGGGTCAGCGGCGCGCGGGCGGTGGAGTGGCTGGAGC
>SKJZ01000026.1 GCA_007121755.1 Halorhodospira sp.
CCGGGTAGCGCCCATACGGGGTCTCGGCCGCGGGGATGCGGCCGTGAAGCCTCCAGGGATGGATTCACGGCGTCCCCGTATGGGCGCTACCCGGCAGGACTGTCCGCAAGGTTAGTACCATTAGTGAGCGCCGTTCTTGTGGTTGTTGCCGGGGCGGGGGATCCCGAGGCGCTGGCGCTTCTCCCAGAGCGCCTTGCGGCTGATGCCAAGTCCGCGAGCCAGGGCCGTCTCAGTCATGCCGTCCTGGTGGGTAAGGACGTACCGCCGGAAATAGTCCTCCAACGACAGATCAGGCGCTTCGTCCTCCTCCGCCGGCGCGGCCCCGCCGCATTCGCCCGCCACGGAACCACGGCCCGGCAGCGCCAGAAGCTCGGCGGTGATGGTCTCCCCTTCGCACAAGATAACCGCGCGCTCGATGATGTTCTCCATTTCGCGCACATTGCCTGGCCAGTGGTAGTGCTCCATGGTCTCCAGCGCTCCGTCGTCGAGGGTCAGTGCCGGCCGGTTTAGGCGGCGGCACGCCTTCTCCAGCAAGACTTGGCAGAGGTCTGGAATGTCGTCCCGCCGCTCCCGTAGTGGCGGTAGGCGTACCTCCATGACATTGATCCGGAAATAGAGGTCTTCCCGAAACTGCTCCGCCTCCACCAGGGCGTGCAAGTCGCGGTTGGTGGCTGCCACCAGGCGCACGTCGATCTTCCGCGCGGCGGAGGCGCCGACCCGGCGGATCTCCCCCTCTTGCAGGACGCGGAGCAGCCGCCCTTGGGCCTGCCGAGGCAGTTCGCCGATCTCGTCAAGGAAGAGGGTGCCTCCCCCAGCCGCCTCCACCAAACCGTGCCTTGTCTCCAACGCGCCGGTGAAAGCGCCTTTCTCGTGACCGAAGAGTTCGGCTTCGATCAAGCCTTCAGGGATGGCCGCGCAGTTGACCGCGATCAGCGGCCCTTCGCGCCGCCAACTCTCTTCGTGTAGCGCCCGCGCGACGAGTTCCTTACCGGTGCCCGACTCCCCCAGGACTAAAACGGTGGTGTCGGTCGGCGCGACCTTTCGAATGCGTCGGAAGACCGTCTGCATCGCCTCGCAAGCGCCGACCATGCCGGCTACCGGGTAGTCCCTGGCAATGTCAGCCTTGAGGGCCGCGTTCTGCCGTTGCAGCCGGTGCTCCTTGAGCACCCGCTCGATGGTAAGCAGCAATTCGTCGTGGTCGAACGGCTTGGCGATGTAGTCGACCGCCCCGCGGCGCATGGCGTCCACGGCGGAGCGGACACTGGCGTAACTGGTCATGATAACCACCGGGGTATCGGTCTCGTCGATGGCGGCGGTTCCCGGTTCTCCCGGCAGGCGCAAGTCGGCCAGAATCAAGTCGAAGTCGTTTAACGACCAACTCCGCCGCGCCTCTTCCAGTGATTCCGCTTCGCTGACTTGATAGCCGTTGCGCGTCAACAGGCGGTGGAGCGCCTTGCGGATCACAGCTTCGTCCTCGAGGACGAGTAGTTCGGTCATGGACGGTCTGCCTCCACTTTCTCAATCGGTTCCGGATGGTTCGGGTCGCCTCCGCGGCAGAGCGGCAGGGTCAGCCGGATGGTGGTGCCCCCGGAGTCCGCCGTGATCGCGAACCCACCCCCGTGGTCGGTGATGATGTTGTAGACCAAAGGCAGACCGAGCCCCGTGCCCTGACCCGGCGGCTTGGTGGTATAGAAAGGGTCCAGGACTTTGTCCAGTGCCGACGAGGCGATGCCCGGGCCGTTGTCGATTACCCGTATTTGCACCGTGTCGCCCCGGATCTGGGCCGTGAGGGCGACGCGCCCGCCCGTGCTGCACGCGTCGGCAGAGTTGGAGAGGAGGTTGACGAAGACCTGAATGAGTCTTTGGCGGTCGCCGGTGACCTCAAGAGCGTGGTCGAGTTGGTTGTCCACTTCGAGGTCGCGGCCCCGCCGGCTCAGCTTGATGACCCGCCGTGCCTCCTCGACGGCTTCGTGGAGGCGGACCGGACGCGGGCGGCGCTCTTCAGGGGAGCCGGCGTGGGCGTAGCTCACCAGCGTCTGGACGATAGTGTCGATCCGGCGCGTCTGCTCAAGGATTGCCTCGACGCTCTCCAGGATGATCTCAGGATCGTCTTCGTCACGCATGTTCTGCGCCAGGCATGCGACTCCGGTCACCGGATTGCCGATCTCGTGGGCCACGCCCGCCGCCAATCTGCCGATGGAGGCGAGGCGCTCGCTGTGGGCTAGCTCCCGCTCAAGCCGACGGACGCCGGTGACGTCCTCGACGATCAATAGCGTATCCCCGGTTTGACCGCGTCCCGGTTCGCCGATGCTGGTCTTGTGCAGGGAGAGCCATCGGGTGTCGCCGGCCGCCGGTGTGGCTTGGTCGTGGTGGTGGTCGCGGCTGGAGGTGCGGAACTCCTCAAGCAACGCGCCCCACGGCGGCGCCAAATCCGACAGCCGGGCGCCGAGGGCTCGGTTGACAGGGATGCCGGACAGTTGCTGCATGGCGTGGTTCCAGCGCGCCACGCGCCCGGTCGGTGTCACGGCGACGATGCCGAGCGGCAGGTCTTCCAGGATCTGCCGGTGGTAGCGGCGCAGCCGGTCGAGCTCCCAGGCCAGACCACGGAAGCGGTTGCGGGACGTTTCGAGCCGTTCCTCGATCAAGCGGATATTCTGAGTTAGCGCCGTGCGGGCCGAGTGGTCCAGCTCCAGGCGCTCGTCGACGATCATCCGCGCCAACATCGGTCCCATCATCCCCGACAGGTTGCGTTCGATCTGATCGCGCAGATTCTTCAGGCGATCCGGCCGGTTCTCCGTCCAATCGAGGCCGAGGTCGCTAAGCGCCTTGGCCACCTCGGACCGCGCCGGCTCCTCCCCGGTAACCGGCGCGAGTTGGACGATGAATTGCGCCGGTGAACGGGCCTGGGTCGTCCCGGCCGTCAACGGGGCGCTTTGGTCGCGGCAGATCTCCGCGGCCTGCCGTTCGGCCGATCGCTGCGGCGTGAACAACGAGATCCCGATAAGTAACAGGGTGTTGACGGAGAGCGACCAAAAAGTGGCGATCCCGTAGAGTTCGGCGGTCGATGATGGCGCTTGCGGGAAGCCGAGCAGGAAGAATGGCTCCGTGCCGACGAGCGCCGGCAATAGCACCGTGTCCAACCAAACCAGCGATCCGCCGAGGATCCCGGCGATGAACCCGGCCAGATTGGCCCGCTGCCAGTAGAGCACGGCGGCGATGCCGGGCAGAAACTGGGCGATCACCAGAAACGAGATCAATCCCCACTCGACCAGCGCGTCGGTGCGGTCAAGGGTTTCGTAGAAGGCGAAGCCGGAGACAATCAGCATCACCACCAGAAGGCGGCGTGTCCAACGTAGCGTGGCGTAAAGATCCGGTTCCCGGTGGGGGAGCGACTTTACCAGCGGCATGACCAAGTGGTTCAGCGTCATCGACGAGAGGGCCAGCGTGGAGACCACGATCATCGCGCTGGC
Source organism: Halorhodospira sp. (assembly GCA_007121755.1). Classification (GTDB taxonomy): domain Bacteria; phylum Pseudomonadota; class Gammaproteobacteria; order Nitrococcales; family Halorhodospiraceae; genus SKYL01. The sequence continues at coordinate 3,471 of SKJZ01000026.1, forward strand.
CGCCGAGATGCCGCCGAGATAGGCGAGGATGGTCAATGACTCGGAGCCCGACAGCCAGGCGATGCCGAGAACGAAGTAATCCGGCGGCGTACCCGGCTCTAGCTCCAGTCCGGCCCATAGGATGGGCGGAATCGCCATGGACAGGACCAGAAGCAGCAGCGGAAAGGCCCAACTGGCCGAGAGCAACGCCCGCGGCGACGGATTTTCGGTGAACAGCATGTGGAACTGCCGCGGAAGCAGGAAGGCGGCGGCGAAGGCGAGCACTAGAAAACTGATCCACGGCCCCGTGGCGGCCGGCTCATAGAAGGCGTCGAGGCGCTCCGGATTCTCCCGCAGCCATGCGGACAGCCCCTGCGGATTGTCGAACGCGAGGCCGACCGCGACCCACGCCACCATGATCAGCGCGCCGAGCTTGACCAGCGTCTCCACGCCAATGGCCACCACGAGGCCGGTGTGCTTTTCACGGGGGGTGACGTGGCGGGCGCCGAAGATGATGGCGAACACGGTGACGATGGCGCAGAAAATGGCCGCCAACGGGCGAGGATCGTGGCCGCCCCCGGTGAGCACTAAAGTCGATTCCGCCACGGCGCGGATCTGCAACGCGATATACGGCAGGATACCGGCCAGCATGATGATGGTGACCAGCATGCCGGCCGATTGGCTGGAGAAGCGGAAGGCGAAGACGTCGGCCACCGACGTGAGCTGTTGGCTGCGGGTCAGGCGCAATAGTGGGATCAAGAGGACCGGTGTCAAGATGAACGCCGCCGTCACCCCGAGGTAGATGGTCAGGTAAGTGATGCCGTGGTTGTGGGCGAAGCCGACCGAGCCGTAGTAGCTCCATGTGGTGGCGTAGACGCCGAGGGCGAGGACGTAGAAGATCGGGTGGCGGCTGACTGCCCGGGGCAACCACCGCCGGTCGACCACGTAGGCGATGACGAAGAGCAGCCCCAGATAGGCCACCGCGCTGAGAAAGAGGGTGGGGAGGCTAAACTCCACGCCGCCCCCCGCGGTGGATCACCAGCCCCGCGGCCACGATCATCCCGAGCCAGCCGAGGAACGGCGTATACCAGGGCAGTCCCGCCATCAACCACCAGTCGGTGAACGGGGTGCAGAGGAGGAAGATCGAGAGGAGGAAGAGGGCGACGCTTCCGGGGGCGGGTCCCGGTTCGCTGCTTAGGGGCATGCGCTTCCTCCGGAATCAAGCTGAAAGGTCTTGAAGATCGGCCGCCGGGGGGCGGGGGGCTCCATACGGGGGA
>SKJZ01000085.1 GCA_007121755.1 Halorhodospira sp.
CAACGTGAAGATGACGGTGCAGTTGATTGCGCCGATCGCGATGGAGGACGGCTTGCGTTTTGCCATCCGCGAGGGCGGCCGGACCGTGGGCGCCGGCGTCGTTACCAAGATTATCGAGTGAAGGTTAGGTTCGAGATATAAGAGGCAAGAGGCAGCCTGGTACCTCATGTTCCAGCGGTCCGCTGCCAGCCTTGCTTGCAACTTGCATCTTGAATCTTTCGACTGATTCGTAATAGGCCAGTGGCTCAATTGGTAGAGCAGCGGTCTCCAAAACCGCAGGTTGGGGGTTCGAGTCCCTCCTGGCCTGCCAAATATTCCCTGGCGCTTCGGTGGCCAATGGCCGCCGGGGTGTCGCGGTAAAGGGGTTCATGAAGTCCAGCGCTGAGACACAAGGCTCATCTCTAGACACCGCTAAGTGGATTCTCGCTGTCGGTTTAGTGGTACTGGGGTTGGCCGGCTTCTATCTCTATGGCGACGAGCCGCTACTCTTTCGGGTAGGCGGCCTGCTCGCTGTTGTGGGTGCGGCTGGGGCGGTGGTTTTGAGCACCGCCCAGGGGCGGGCTGTATGGCAGTTCGCCCAGGCGTCCAAGCAGGAAGTGCGGCGGGTAATATGGCCCACTCGTCCTGAGACCCTGCAGACCACGCTGATCGTTGTTGCTATGGTGATCCTGGTGGCGATCTTCCTTTGGTTGATGGATGTGTTGCTGCTGTGGCTGGTCAGCATGCTTACCGGCCGGGGAGGCTGATCCGTGGCGAAGCGCTGGTATGTGATCCACGCCTATTCGGGCTATGAAAAGCAAGTGATGCGCTCGTTGGCCGAGCGCATCAAGCGGGCCGGGATGGAAGAGAAGTTTGGGGAGATTCTCGTGCCCACCGAAGAGGTGGTGGAGATGCGCGAGGGCCAGAAGCGCAAGAGCGAACGAAAGTTTTTCCCCGGCTACGTCCTCGTCCAAATGGAACTCGACGACGACACGTGGCACTTGGTTAAGGAAGTCCCCAGGGTGATGGGGTTTATCGGCGGCCGCTCCGACCGCCCCGCGCCGATCTCGGACCGGGAGGCGGAGGCGATACTCAACCGGGTCAAAGAGGGTGCCGAGAAGCCGAAGCCCAAGGTGCTCTTCGAGGTCGGGGAGGTTGTTCGCGTGGTCGACGGTCCGTTCACCGACTTTAATGGCGTGGTCGAAGAGGTTAACTACGAGAAAAGCCGCCTGCGTGTCGGCGTTTCCATTTTCGGTCGTTCCACTCCGGTTGAGTTGGAGTTCGGTCAGGTGGAGAAGGCGTAGCGGCGATTGTTTCCCGGGGCGGTTTCCCGGGTGTTGGTTTAATGATTTCGAGGCGTGCTGCCTCGGCTGGGCGGGGAGCCTTGCGGCGTTTGCACCCGCGACAGGAGCGCGAAGACCATGGCAAAGAAAATCCAGGCGTATATCAAGCTCCAAGTTGGGGCGGGCCAAGCGAACCCGAGTCCTCCGGTGGGGCCGGCTTTGGGCCAGCACGGCTTGAACATCATGGAGTTTTGCAAGGCGTTCAATGCTGCGACACAGGACATTGAGCCCGGGCTGCCGACTCCGGTGGTCATTACGGCATACTCCGATCGCAGCTTCACCTTTGTCACGAAAACGCCCCCGGCGGCGGTGCTGTTGATGAAGGCGGTGGGTATCAAAGGTGGTTCCGGGCAGCCGAACACCGCGAAGGTGGGATCGGTCGGCCGGGAGCAACTTGAGGAGATTGCGCGTACCAAGTGGCCGGACCTCAATGCCTCCGACATAGACGCGGCCGTTCGTAGCATCGCTGGAACCGCCCGCAGCATGGGCCTCGACGTGGAGGGGGTGTAAGCCATGGCTAAGCTTACCAAGCGGCAACGGGCGATTCGTGAGCGGGTGGATCGTTTGCGCGCCTATCCGGTTGATGACGCGCTCGGTCTGGTGAAGGAGTTGGCTACCGCGAAGTTCGTGGAGAGCGTCGACGTCGCGGTGAATCTTGGCGTCGATCCGAGAAAGTCCGACCAAATCGTCCGGGGCGCCACCGTGCTGCCGCGGGGTACCGGCAAGTCGGTTCGGGTTGCCGTCTTTGCGCAAGGGGAGAACGCCGACGCGGCCCGCGCCGAAGGTGCCGAGGCTGTCGGCATGGACGATTTGGCCCAGCAGATTCAGGGCGGCGATATGAATTACGACGTCGTCATCGCCTCGCCGGACGCAATGGGTGTGGTGGGCAGGCTGGGTCCGCTGCTCGGCCCGCGGGGGCTGATGCCCAATCCGAAGACCGGCACCGTCGCCGCCGACGTGGCCGGTGCGGTTCGGAATGCCAAGGCGGGCCAGGTGCGCTATCGCACGGACCGCGGTGGTGTCATCCATACCACGATCGGCAAGGCTGATTTCGATACCGCGGCGTTGCGCGAGAATCTGCAGGCGCTTTTGGCCGACCTGAACAAGCTCAAGCCCAGCACCTCCAAGGGGACTTACCTGAAGAGCGTGGCGGTCTCGTCGACCATGGGTGCCGGAGTGCAGGTGGACCGCGCGTCGTTGGAGGTTTAAAGATAGTGTTGGTTGGTTGGAATGGAAGCCGGCCAAGGCTGTCATTGAAGCGGCAGCCGTCGAAGACCGCCGGTGCGGACCCGTATCTCGACACGGGGCTGCTTAAAGGGTAAAGCCCGCCTGCGTAGACGGTGGCATCAGGGGGAGCCTGTACATCGCCACCGTATGGCCGACCCGAAGGGGTCGTAAGGCACGCCGCGCGCGTGCTCCATCGGTTCCCGGGAGGCTACTTCCGTGGAGACTAACCTTCCAGGAGACGGACGATGGGTCTGAGTCTGGAGCAAAAAAAGGCGATGGTGCAGGAGGTGGCTGAGGTCGCCCAAAGCGCCTATGCCGCTGTCGCGGCCGAGTACCGTGGGTTGAGCGCTGGAGAGATGGACGACCTGCGTGCCAAGGCGCGTGAGAAGGGCGTTTATCTGAAGGTGGTGAAGAATACCCTGGCCCGGCGGGCGGTGGCGGGCACTGAGTTCGAGTGCATGACCGAGGCATTCGGCGGGCCGCTGTTGTTGGCATTTTCCCGGGAAGAACCGGGTGCCGCCGCACGGCTCGTACGCGACTTCTCCAAGGGGCACGACCGTCTAGTGGCGCGGCATGTGGCTTTCGGCGGTGCGCTGCATCCGGCGGAGTATGTCGAGCGGTTAGCCAGTCTGCCCACGCGAGAAGAGGCGCTGTCAATGCTGATGGCCACCATGCGGGCGCCGGTGCAGAAGTTTGCCACCACCCTGAACGAGGTGCCTGGCAAGCTGGTGCGTACTGTCGCGGCCGTGCGGGACGCCAAACAAGAGGCGGCCTGACTCCTCCTCAACCAGCTGGGTCTCATAGAGACGGTAACTATGGGAACCCTGTCGCAAATGAATCAAACAGGAGATTGTATCAATGGCAGCAACTAAAGAAGACATCCTCGAGACTATCTCCAACATGAGCGTCATGGAGGTGGTCGAGTTGATCGAGGCCATGGAAGAGAAGTTTGGCGTTACCGCGGCCGCGGCGGTTGCCGCTGCGCCGGCGGCCGGAAGTGGCGGCGAGGCCGAGGCCGCCGCCGAGCAGACCGAGTTCGACGTCGTCCTCACTTCGTTCGGCGAGAACAAGGTTGGGGTGATCAAGGCCGTGCGTGGGGCTACCGGTTTGGGCCTCAAGGAGGCCAAGGAGTTGGTTGAGGGTGCACCGTCGCCTGTTAAGGAAGGGGCCTCCAAGGATGAGGCGGAAGAGCTTAAGTCCAAGCTGGAAGAGGCGGGGGCGAGCGTCGAGCTCAAGTGAGCCGGCGGTATCCCGTCATTGCCGGGCTTGGAAAGTGGGCTGGCGGCCGAACGGCCGCCGGCCTGTTGTCGTTGCTGATACCGTGGACCGCTGTGGACACGGTGTCGTTGGGGAAGCTGGTCCAGCGCTGAGGAATTCCGATGGCCTACTCGTTTACTGAAAAGAAGCGCATCCGGAAAGACTTCGGTAAGTTACCGAATATTCTAGATGTCCCTTATCTGTTGGCCACGCAGCTCGACTCCTACAGGCAGTTTTTGCAGGAGGATACGGCGCCGGAACAGCGCCGCGAGGTTGGGCTCGAAGGCGCGTTTCGTTCCGTTTTCCCCATTCAGAGTCATTCCGGGAATGCGGAGCTTCAGTATGTAAGTTACCGCATCGGTGAGCCCGCCTTTGACGTCAAGGAGTGCCAGAACCGGAGTATGACCTACGCGGCGCCGCTGCGAATGCTGGTACGTCTGGCCTTGTACGACAAGGACGGTGCGTCGGTCAAGGACATTAAAGAGCAGGAAGTCTATATGGGCGAGCTGCCCTTGATGACCTGCAATGGGACCTTTGTCGTCAACGGCACGGAGCGGGTGATCGTTAATCAGCTTCACCGCTCTCCCGGTGTCTTCTTCGATCACGACAAGGGCAAGACGCATTCGTCCGGCAAGCTGCTCTTCTCGGCTCGGGTGATCCCGTACCGCGGGTCGTGGTTGGATTTCGAGTTCGATCCGAAGGACGGGATTTTCGTCCGGATCGACCGGCGGCGGAAGCTGCCCGCGACCATTCTGTTGCGGGCGCTGGGTTATACCCCGCAGGAGATCCTGCAACTCTTTTTCGACATGAACGTCTTCCATTTGCGCAAGGACGGTTCGGTGGTCTTGGAGCTTATTCCCGATCGCCTGCGCGGAGAGACGGCGGCCTTCGATATCGTCGCTGACGGGAAGACCGTGGTGGAGTCGGGCCGCCGCATTACCGCCCGTCATATCCGCCAATTGGAGGAGGCGGGCGTGGAGACGCTCGAAGTGCCCGTCGAGTACCTTCTTGGCAAGATCGTGGCCCACGATTTGGTCGATCCGTCCACCGGCGAGATTGTCGCCGAGGCGAATACGCCGCTAACCGAGGCACTAATTGAGGCCCTGCGCGAGGCCGGTGTCGAGCGTCTGGAAACGCTCTTCGTTAATGACATCGATCGTGGGCCGTTCATCTCCAACACCCTCGCCGTCGATCCCACGCGAACGCAGCTTGAGGCGTTGGTCGAGATCTACCGGATGATGCGTCCCGGCGAGCCGCCGACCAAGGACGCCGCGGAGAACCTGTTCCAGAACCTCTTCTTTACCGAGGATCGCTACGACCTCTCCCCGGTCGGGCGGATGAAGTTCAACCTGCGTGTCGGGCGGGACGAGGTGGTCGGCCCCGCCATCCTTTACGACGGTAAGTTCTTTGCCGCCCGGGCCGAGAGGAACAAGGTGGCGAAGGGTTTGGTGGAGGAGTACGGCGACCACTCCGACATCCTGGCCGTGCTCCACGAGTTGATCAGCATCCGTAACGGGATCGGGCAGGTGGACGACATCGACCATCTGGGCAATCGCCGTGTCCGCTCCGTCGGCGAGATGGCGGAGAATGTGTTCCGCGTCGGGTTGGTACGTGTGGAGCGCGCCGTGAAGGAGCGCCTGTCGTTGGCCGAGAGCGAGGGGTTGATGCCCCAGGAACTGATCAACGCCAAGCCAGTGGCGGCGGCGATCAAGGAGTTTTTCGGTTCGTCTCAGTTGTCGCAGTTTATGGACCAGAACAACCCGCTCTCTGAGGTGACCCATAAGCGCCGCGTGTCGGCGCTGGGGCCCGGTGGTCTGACGCGTGAGCGGGCCGGATTCGAGGTGCGCGACGTGCATCCGACGCACTACGGCCGGGTCTGTCCGATCGAGACACCTGAGGGTCCAAACATCGGCTTGATTAACTCGCTGGCGGTCTACGCGCGCACCAATCGTTACGGTTTTCTCGAGACGCCCTACCGGCGTGTGGTGAACAAGAAGGTCACCAACGAGGTGGATTACCTCTCCGCCATTGAGGAGTCCCGTTACGTCATTGCCCAGGCCAATGCCCGGGTGTCGGAAGACGGGGAGTTGGCCGACGATTTAATCTCCTGCCGCCACCAGAACGAGTTCACGATGGCAACGGGGGATCGGGTCCAGTACATGGACGTTTCGCCGAAGCAGATCGTGTCGGTCGCCGCCTCCCTGCTGCCGTTCCTGGAGCACGACGACGCCAACCGGGCTTTAATGGGCGCCAACATGCAGCGCCAAGCGGTGCCGACCCTGCGGGTGGAGAAACCGTTGGTCGGGACCGGCATGGAACAGGCTGTGGCCCGTGATTCCGGTGTTACCGTCCTGGCCGACCGCGGGGGCGTTGTCGAACAGGTCGATGCGGCGCGCATCGTAGTGCGTGTCCACGACGATGAGACCACGGCCGGCGAGCCGGGCGTCGATATCTATAATTTGACCAAGTACACGCGCTCTAATCAGAACACCTGCTTCAACCAGCGCCCGCTGGTACAGGTTGGCGATACTGTGGCGCGAAGCGATGTATTGGCCGACGGACCGTCGACCGATATGGGCGAGTTGGCGTTGGGCCAGAATATGCTAGTCGCCTTCATGCCGTGGAACGGCTACAACTTCGAGGACTCGATCCTGATCTCCGAGCGGCTGGTCAAGGAAGATCGATATACCTCGGTGCATATTGAAGAGCTGACCTGTGTCGCCCGCGACACCAAGCTCGGGACCGAGGAGATCACTTCGGATATACCGAACGTCTCGGAGTCGGCGCTAGCACGTCTCGATGAGTCGGGCATCGTCTATATCGGCGCCGAGGTGAAGGCCGGGGATATCCTGGTCGGCAAGGTCACGCCCAAGGGCGAGACCCAGCTCACCCCAGAGGAGAAGCTGCTGCGCGCGATCTTCGGCGAGAAGGCATCCGACGTGAAGGATACCTCTCTGCGCGTCCCGTCCGGTATGGACGGGACAGTGATTGACGTCCAGGTCTTCACCCGCGACGGGGTAGAGAAGGACGAGCGGGCCAGGGCGATTGAACGCCAGGAGATCGACAGCGTACGCAAGGACCTTGACGACGAGGCGCGGATCTTCGAGGACGACGCTTATGCGCGGCTCGAAAAGCTGCTTACCGGCAAGGTGGCCGAGGGCGGTCCCAACGGCCTCGGCACTGGCGCCAAGGTGACCAAGAGTTACCTGCAGGATCTGCCGCGGGAACGGTGGTTCGAGATCCGCATGCGCTCCGAGGAGGTCAACGAGCAACTCGAGGCGGTGAAACGCCAACTCGAAAGCCAGCATGAACGTTTCGAGAAGCGCTTCGAGGAGAAGAAGGCCAAGATCACTGCCGGCGACGACCTGGCGCCGGGCGTGCTGAAGATGGTCAAAGTCTTCTTGGCTGTAAAGCGCCGGATGCAGCCCGGCGACAAGATTGCCGGCCGTCACGGGAACAAGGGCGTCATCTCCATGATCGTTCCCGAGGAGGACATGCCGTTCATGGAAGACGGCACTCCGGTGGATGTGGTGCTCTCTCCGTTAGGCGTGCCCTCGCGGATGAACGTCGGCCAAGTGTTGGAGACCCACCTCGGCTGGGCGGCCCGCGGACTGGGCCATAAGATCGCCGGTATGCTCGATAGCCATACCAAGGTCGAGTCCATCCGGAAGTTCCTGGATGAGATCTACAATACTTCCGGGAAGAAGGAAGAGTTCGACTCCCTCACCGACGATGAGATCTACGAACTGGCCGGGAATCTGCAGCAAGGGGTGCCGGCCGCTTCTCCGGTCTTCGATGGTGCGGATGAGGACGAGATCAAGCGCTGGCTGCGCTTGGCAGATTTGCCGGAATCGGGTCAGGCTAGGCTCTACGACGGCCGCACCGGGGATGTCTTCGACCGCCCGGTGACGGTGGGCTACATGTACATGCTCAAGCTCAACCACTTGGTTGACGACAAGGTTCACGCTCGGTCCACCGGCCCGTACTCCCTGGTTACCCAGCAGCCGCTGGGTGGCAAGGCGCAGTTCGGCGGGCAGCGTTTCGGCGAGATGGAGGTGTGGGCGCTGGAGGCGTACGGCGCCGCCTATACGCTCCAGGAGATGCTCACCGTCAAGTCGGACGACGTTACCGGCCGGACGAAGATGTACAAGAACATCGTCGACGGGGATCACCGCATGGAGGCGGGCATGCCGGAGTCATTCAATGTGCTGGTCAAGGAGATCCGCTCACTGGGTATCAACATTGAGTTGGAACGGGACGACTGAACACAGGGTTGTGCCCGGGCCGGAGCTGGCCTGGGTATCGCCGCTTAGGGCGGCACCTCATAGAGACAACACCGCGAGCGGGTAGCGAACATGAGAGATCTTTTGAACCTGTTCAAACAGCCGGGCGCCCAGCTGGAAGACTTCGACGCCATTCGGATCGGGCTGGCCTCGCCCGAAATGATCCGGTCGTGGTCGTACGGCGAGGTCAAAAAGCCGGAGACCATCAATTACCGGACCTTCAAGCCGGAGCGAGACGGGCTTTTCTGCGCCAAGATCTTCGGTCCGGTGAAGGACTACGAGTGTCTGTGCGGAAAGTACAAGCGGCTGAAACACCGGGGCGTCGTCTGTGAGAAGTGCGGCGTCGAGGTCACCGTGGCCAAGGTGCGGCGCGAACGCATGGCCCATATCGACCTCGCTAGCCCGGTGGCCCATATATGGTTCCTGAAGTCGCTGCCGTCGCGGATCGGGCTGTTGCTCGATATGACCCTGCGCGACGTGGAGCGCGTCCTCTATTTCGAGGCCTTTGTGGTCATCGAACCGGGGATGACGACCCTGGAGCGCGGGCAACTCCTCTCCGACGAGCAGTATCTGGAGGCGGTGGAGGAGTTCGGCGACGAGTTCGACGCCCGCATGGGCGCCGAGGCCGTGCTCGAGATCCTCAAGGGCATGAACCTCGAGACCGAAGCGCGTACCTTGCGTGAAGAGATCGACGCGACCGGCTCTGAGTCGAAGATCAAGCGGCTCTCAAAGCGGCTGAAGCTGATTGAGGCGTTCCTGGAGTCCGGGAACAAGCCCGAGTGGATGATCATGACCGTGTTGCCGGTCTTGCCGCCCGACCTGCGCCCGTTGGTGCCGTTGGACGGGGGGCGGTTCGCCACCTCCGATCTCAACGACCTCTACCGGCGCGTGATCAACCGGAATAACCGGTTGCGGCGGTTGTTGGAGTTGGCGGCGCCGGACATTATTGTGCGCAACGAGAAGCGCATGCTTCAGGAGTCGGTGGACGCCCTGTTGGATAACGGGCGCCGTGGCCGCGCCATCACCGGCACCAACAAGCGGCCGCTGAAGTCCCTGGCCGATATGATCAAGGGCAAGCAGGGCCGCTTCCGCCAAAACCTGCTCGGTAAGCGTGTCGACTACTCCGGCCGTTCCGTTATCGTGGTCGGTCCGACCCTGCGCCTTCACCAGTGCGGTCTGCCCAAGCGCATGGCGCTGGAGTTGTTCAAGCCGTTCATCTTCTCGAAATTGCAGCGCCGCGGTCTGGCCACGACGATCAAGGCGGCGAAGAAGACGGTGGAGCGCGAGACCGGCGAGGTTTGGGATATCCTCGACGAGGTGATTCGCGAGCACCCGGTGATGCTCAACCGGGCGCCGACCCTGCACCGACTTGGTATACAAGCCTTCGAGCCGGTGCTCATCGAGGGTAAGGCGATCCAGCTCCATCCGCTGGTCTGCACGGCCTACAACGCCGACTTCGACGGCGACCAGATGGCCGTCCACGTCCCGTTGTCGCTAGAGGCCCAGCTCGAGGCCCGCGCGATGATGATGTCGACCAACAACATCCTCTCGCCGGCCTCTGGCGAGCCTATCATTGTGCCGTCCCAGGACGTGGTGTTGGGCCTCTACTACATGACTCGCGAACGGATCAACGCTCGCGGCGAGGGCATGGTCTTCGCCGACGTCAATGAGGCCCATCGCGCCTACGAGAGCGGCTATGCCGAGTTGGGCGCGCGGGTACAGCTGCGGGTTCACGAGCGGGCGTTCAACGACGCCGGCGAGATGGTGGAGCGGACGGAGCGCCGTGAAACCACGGTTGGCCGCGCCATGCTCTTTGAGATCGTTCCTGACGGCCTGCCGTTCGACTTGGTCGACCGTGAACTCGACAAGAAGGCGATCTCCGGGTTGATCAATGCCTGCTACCGCCGGGTCGGGCTGAAGGGCACTGTCATATTCGCCGACCAATTGATGTATATGGGGTTCTTTTACTCCAGCCGCGCCGGCGTCTCCATCGGTGTCGACGATATGGAGATCCCGGAAGGGAAGCGCGACATCCTGCGTAAAGCCGAGGATGAGGTCAAAGAGATTGAAGAGCAGTACGCATCCGGCCTGGTGACCGCCGGGGAGCGTTATAACAAGGTGGTCGATATCTGGTCCCGGACTAACGATCAGGTGGCTAGCGCCATGATCGACAGAATGGGCAAAGCCAAGGTGATCGACCGTGACGGCAATGAGACGGTTCAAAAGTCGTTGAACTCGATCTTCATCATGGCCGACTCCGGGGCGCGTGGTTCCGCCGCTCAGATCCGCCAGCTGGCCGGCATGCGCGGCCTGATGGCCAAGCCGGACGGCTCTATCATCGAGACTCCGATTACCGCGAACTTCCGCGAGGGGCTCAACGTCCTGCAGTACTTTATCTCTACTCACGGCGCCCGTAAGGGGTTGGCCGATACGGCGCTGAAGACCGCTAACTCCGGCTATCTTACCCGCCGTCTGGTGGACGTCTCACAGGATCTGGTAGTGACGGAGGAGGATTGCGGGACGACGGAAGGTATCGTCCTCAATCCGATCATTGAGGGCGGCGATGTTGTCGAGACCCTGGCCGAGCGGGTGCTTGGTCGCGTGGTGGCCGAAGACGTCAATGTGCCGGGCTCTCAGGAGATCGCGGTGAAGGCGGGAACCCTGCTGGATGAAGAGTGGGTCGAGCGCCTCGAGCGGATGGGGGTGGATGAGATCAAGGCTCGCTCCGCTATTACCTGCGGAACCCGCTACGGGGTTTGCGGCAAATGTTATGGGCGCGACCTGGCACGCGGCCACGGCGTTAATATCGGCGAGGCCGTTGGGGTCATCGCGGCGCAGTCGATTGGCGAGCCGGGCACCCAGCTCACCATGCGGACTTTCCATATCGGTGGCGCGGCGTCCAGGGCGGCGGCGGTATCCAATGTGCAAGTGCGTACCGCCGGCAAGATCCGGCTTCATAACATTAAGACCGTCAAGCACCACTCCGGGAGTTACGTTGCGGTCTCACGCTCCGGTGAGTTGACCGTCATGGATGAGTACGGCCGGGAGCGGGAACGATACAAGATTCCTTACGGCGCGGTGTTGGCCGTCGGGGACGGGGATCCGGTGGAAGCGGGCCAAGTCGTCGCCAACTGGGATCCGCATACCCATCCCATCATCACCGAGGTGGAGGGTTTTGTCCGCCTTCACGACTTCGTCGACGGTGTGACGGTCTCCCGTGAGGTGGATGAAGTCACCGGGCTGTCCAGCCTGCAGGTGACCGATCCCAAGAGCCGTGGCACCGGGGATCATAAGCGCACGGTCACTGATGCAGCGGGCAAGCAGGTCGAGGAGCGGATCGCGTACAAGGATCTCCGCCCGATGATCAAGCTGGTGGATGGGGACGGCAACGACTTGAATATTGCCGGCACCGAGATCCCGGCCCACTACTACTTGCCGGCGGGTGCCATCGTGGGCCTGGAGGACAACGCCGAGGTGCGCGTCGGCGATGCCCTGGCACGTATCCCGCAAGAGTCGTCCAAGACACGCGATATCACCGGTGGTTTGCCGCGGGTGGCCGACCTGTTTGAGGCACGTAAGCCGAAGGAGCCGGCCATCTTGGCCGAGGTTTCGGGTACCGTCGGCTTCGGCAAAGACACCAAGGGCAAGCAGCGGCTGGTGATCACGCAACACGACGGCGAGGTCTATGAGGAGCTGATTCCGAAGTGGCGCAACGTGACCGTCTTCGAGGGCGAGCATGTGGAGAAGGGGGAGATGATTGCCGACGGCGAGCCGAATCCCCACGATATCTTGCGCTTGCTCGGTATCACCGCGTTGGCCGGCTATATCGTCAAGGAGATCCAGGACGTCTACCGGCTGCAGGGTGTGAAGATCAACGACAAGCACATTGAGGTGATCGTCCGGCAGATGATGCGCAAGGCCCAGGTCAAGGATCCCGGCGATTCCCTCTATCTCAAGGGCGAGCAACTGGACCGGGCCAAGGTGCTTGAGGAGAACGAGCGCCTGACAGCGGCCGGCAAGAACCCGGCCACCTTCGACTCTGTCCTCCTCGGGATCACCAAGGCGTCGTTGTCCACCGAATCGTTTATCTCGGCGGCCTCCTTCCAGGAGACTACTCGGGTTCTCACCGAAGCGGCGACCCGGAGTACGCGAGATGATCTGCGCGGATTGAAGGAGAACGTCATCGTTGGGAGGCTGATCCCCGCCGGAACCGGATTCGCCTACCATGCGGCGCGGCGCAAGGAGAGTTCCGAGGAGGTGCTTGCGCCGTCACCGGCGGAGCAGGCCGCGGAGGTCTTTGGCGGCGCCGAGCCGTCGGCGGACGAGGAGTAACTCGTACCGTCCGGCTGTCCGTTCCGCCGCCCACCGGCGCGACGAACCGGACAGCCGGGCATAGCCGCAGGACGCGCGTTGACATTGTAAAGGCAACTGCCTAGAATTCCCCGTCCTCGACAGGCCGGCTCGCCGGCCTGTCGTTTTTGGGTCGGTACGGAGCACGACAACCCTATGGCAACAATGAATCAGTTGGTGCGCAAAGGTCGTACGAAGCGCACCGCCAAGAGCAACGTGCCCGCCTTGGAGGCGTGCCCGCAAAAGCGTGGTGTATGCACCCGTGTCTATACCACGACGCCGAAGAAGCCGAACTCCGCGCTGCGTAAGGTCGCGCGCGTGAGGCTGACCAACAGTTACGAGGTCAGTACCTACATCGGCGGCGAGGGCCATAACCTCCAGGAGCACTCGGTGGTTTTGATCCGCGGCGGGCGAGTAAAGGATCTGCCCGGTGTGCGCTACCACGTGGTGCGTGGCGCCGCCGATACGGCGGGTGTCGATAAGCGCCGTCAGGGCCGGTCGAAATACGGCGCCAAGCGGCCCAAACAGAAGTAGCGGGGCGACGACGTCATGCCTAGGAGAAGAGAAGTACCCAAGCGTAAGCTGCTGCCCGATCCGAAGTTCGGCAGCCAGGTGTTGACCAAGTTCGTGAATATGGTCATGCGTGACGGCAAGCGCTCTGTGGCCGAGCGGATTATGTACGGTGCCCTGGATCGGGTCCAGGAGAAGCACGAAGACCCTGTCAGCGTCATGGACGCCGCGTTGGAGAGCGTTAAACCGCGCGTAGAGGTCAAATCGCGCCGGGTTGGCGGTGCCACCTATCAGGTGCCGGTGGAGGTCCGTCCGGAGAGGCGCCAGACCTTGGCCATGCGCTGGTTACTCGACGCGGCCCGCAAGCGCGGCGAAAAGACCATGGCCGCTCGGCTCGCCAACGAGATGATGGAGGCGGCGGACAATCGCGGTACTGCCGTCAAGAAGAGAGAGGACACCCACCGGATGGCGGAGGCCAACAAGGCCTTTTCCCATTATCGCTGGTGATTACCAAGGTTAAGCGGGGTTCATAAAGTGGCACGCAAGACGCCCATACAGCGCTATCGGAATATCGGCATCATGGCCCACATTGATGCCGGCAAGACGACTACTTCCGAGCGCATACTGTTTTACACCGGTGTCTCGCACAAGATGGGCGAGGTCCATGACGGTGCGGCGACCATGGACTGGATGGCGCAGGAGCAGGAGCGCGGTATTACGATTACGTCCGCCGCGACCACCTGCTTCTGGAGGGGGATGGATAAGCAGTATCCCGAGACCCGCATCAACATTATCGACACCCCAGGCCACGTGGACTTCACCATCGAGGTGGAGCGCTCGTTGCGAGTGTTGGACGGCGCGGTCGCGGTCTTCTGCGCGGTGGGCGGCGTAGAGCCACAGTCGGAGACGGTTTGGCGGCAGGCGGACAAGTACGGCGTGCCGCGCATGGCCTTTGTCAACAAGATGGACCGGGCCGGGGCCGATTTCTCACGCGTGGTTCAACAGATTCGTGACCGACTTGCAGCCACGGCGGTGCCGATCCAGCTTCCTATCGGCGCGGAAGATCAGTTCAAGGGCGTGATCGATCTGATTCGCATGAAGGCCATTTACTGGGATGACGCCAGCCAGGGCACGACCTACGAGCAGACGGAGGTCCCCGCGGAGTTGCAGGCGGACGCCGAGGCGGCGCGTGAACAGATGGTCGAGGCCGCCGCGGAGGCCGACGAAGAGTTGATGGAGAAGTACCTCGAGGGAGGCGAACTGAGCACCGAGGATATCAAGCGGGGCTTGCGTCAGCGCACCATCGCCAATGAGATCGTCCTGGCGCTGTGCGGTACCGCGTTCAAAAATAAGGGCGTACAAGCGCTTCTGGATGCCGTTATCGAGTTTATGCCAGCGCCCAACGAGGTGCCCGCCATTGAAGGTGTGCTCGACGACGGTGAGACCGTTGCCAGCCGTAGCTCCAGCGACGACGAGCCGTTCGCCGCGTTGGCGTTCAAGATCGCCAACGACCCATATGTGGGGAACCTGACCTTCTTCCGTGTCTATTCCGGCGTGTTGAACTCTGGCGATGCCGTGTTCAATCCGGTGAAGGGCAAGAAGGAGCGCATCGGGCGGCTGCTGCAGATGCACTCCAATCAGCGTGAAGAGATCAAGGAAGTGCGCGCGGGTGATATCGCCGCGGCGGTCGGCCTGAAAGAGGTCACGACCGGCGACACGCTCTGCGACCCCAGCAACAAGATCACTCTCGAACGCATGGAGTTTCCCGACCCCGTTATCTCGGTAGCGGTCGAACCGAAAACCAAGGACGATCAGGAGAAGATGGGCCATGCGCTCGGCCGTCTGGCCCAGGAAGACCCCTCCTTTCAGGTGCGCACCGACGAGGAGTCCGGGCAGACCATCATCTCCGGCATGGGCGAGTTGCACCTCGACATTCTGGTCGATCGCATGAAACGGGAGTTCAAGGTGGAGGCGAACGTGGGCGAGCCGCAGGTCGCCTATCGGGAGGCCATCCGCAAGCAGGTCGAGCAGGAGGGCAAGTTCGTCCGCCAGACCGGCGGTCGGGGGCAGTACGGCCACGTTCATCTGCGCCTGATTCCCCAGGAGCGGGGCGACGGATACGAGTTTGTCAGCAAGATTGTCGGTGGCGTCGTGCCGAAGGAGTACATTCCGTCGGTCGGTAAGGGGTGCGCAGAGGCGATGGAGTCAGGTATCCTCGCCGGTTACCCGGTTGTCGACGTAAAGGTCGAACTTTACGACGGCTCCTACCACGACGTCGACTCGTCCGAGATGGCGTTCAAGGTGGCGGGGTCGATGGCGTTCAAAGAGGGCTTCATGAAGGCCGATCCGGTGCTTCTGGAGCCCATTATGAAGGTCGAGGTAAGCACGCCGGAGGAGTATATGGGCGACGTGGTTGGCGATTTGAACCGCCGCCGCGGTGTGGTCCAAGGGATGGAAGACACTCCAACCGGCAAGCAGATCCGCGCCTTGGTCCCGTTGAAGGAGATGTTCGGTTACGCGACGGATTTGCGTTCCGCTACCCAGGGGCGGGCTGCCTATGTGATGGAGTTCCAAGAGTATGCCGAGGCGCCGTCCAGTATCGCCGATGAGGTGATTAAGAAGGCGTCCTAACGCCAAATTGGATTGAGAGTCCTTAATCCCGTAACCGTACCGTCTTCGAGTAACGAGGTGTGCTGTGTCCAAGGAGAAGTTCGAGCGTAAGAAGCCGCACGTGAATGTTGGGACCATTGGTCACGTTGACCACGGTAAGACGACGTTGACGGCGGCGCTGACGAAGGTGCTCTCGGAATCGTACGG
>SKJZ01000001.1 GCA_007121755.1 Halorhodospira sp.
AGACCAAGTGGCCGGTCTCGGCGGCGGTAAGCGCCAGGCGTATCGTCTCCAGGTCGCGCATCTCGCCCACCAGGATCACGTCGGGGTCCTCCCGCAGCGCCGAGCGCAACGCGGCGGAGAAGCTGTGGGTGTCGCGGTGGACCTCGCGCTGGTTGATCAGGCACCGCCGCGGCGTGTGAACGAACTCGATGGGGTCTTCCACCGTGAGGATGTGGCCGTAGTCGTTCTTGTTCTTGTAGTCGATCATCGCCGCCAGAGTGGTGGACTTGCCGGAGCCGGTGGGTCCGGTCACCAGCACCAGGCCGCGGGGCAGGTCGCAGAGCTTGGAGAAGATCTCCGGCGCCTTGAGCTGCTCCAACGTCAGCACCTCGGATGGAATAGTGCGGAAGACCGCGCCCATGCCGCGGCTCTGGTTGAAGACGTTGACGCGGAAGCGGGCCAGTTCCGGCACCTCGAAGGAGAAGTCGGCCTCCAGGTGCTCCTCGAAGTTCCTCCGCTGCTGGTCGTTCATGATGTCGTAGACCAGCTCCTTGACCCCCTTTTTGTCGAGTTCGGGCACATTGATTCGACGGATATCGCCGTCGACCCGTATCATCGGCGGCACCCCGGCCGCGATGTGCAGGTCCGAGGCGCCGTTCTTGACGCAAAAGGCGAGCAGATCGGTAGCGTCCATGGCTCTTCCCCCCAAAGTGAAGTAGGCAACAAGGTACTCGACTCGGTAAATGCCGGACAAGACAGACGGGATTGATCACCAACTCACTGCGCTTCTCAACCGCATCCGCGCGGCCGAGGAGCGCTGCGGCCGCGCTCCGGACAGCGTTGAGTTGCTGGCGGTCAGCAAACGCCACCCTGTAGCCGCGATTCGCGCCGCCTACGCCGCCGGGCAAACCGCGTTCGGCGAAAACTACCTCCAGGAAGCGGTCGAGAAGCAGGATCTATTGCGAGATCTGCCGCTAACGTGGCACTTCATCGGGGCGGTGCAATCGAACAAGACCCGTGACGCAGCGGCCCGCTTCGATTGGATTCATACCGTGGACCGGCCCAAAATCGCGCGGCGACTGGGGGAACAACGGCCGGAGTCGCTTCCGCCGCTCAACATCTGCATTCAGGTCAATGTCAGCGGCGAGACTCAAAAGGCGGGCTGCGCCCCCGAAGAGGCGGGGGCCATCGCCAACACGGTGGCGGAACAGCCCCGGCTGCGGCTGAGGGGGCTGATGACCATTCCGGCGCCCAGCGACGATTTCGCTGCGCAGCGGCAACCGTTCGCCCGGTTGCGCGAACTCTTCGATGAACTGGTGGCCGCCGGCCATTCACTCGATACACTATCCATGGGCATGACTGCGGACCTGGAAGCGGCGGTGGCTGAAGGCGCTACCGTGGTGCGGATCGGCACCGCGCTTTTCGGACCGCGCAATCCGGCTTGAACGGGGGAACGATGACAACACAATCGACCATTGCCTTCATCGGCGGCGGCAATATGACGCGCTCCCTGGTGGGGGGGCTGTTGGCCGACGGCTACCCGGCGGAACGGATCACTGTGACCGAACCGGAGCCGGACCGGCGCCAAGCACTGGCGGACGATCTTGGGGTCACCGTCACCGGGGACAACGTCGACGCCGCGGCCAACGCCGGCACAGTCGTCCTGGCGGTCAAGCCCCAAGTCATCCACGAGGTCGCCGAGCAGATCGGCGGCAGCATCGCCGACTCGGGGGCGTTGGTCATCTCCATCGCCGCCGGCGTGCGCATCGGCGATATCGAACGGTGGCTGGGCGGCTCGCCGGCGGTCGTCCGGACGATGCCCAACACCCCGGCCCTGGTCCAGAGCGGCGCCACGGCGCTGGTAGCGAATGCACGGGTCACGGAGGGGCAGCGGAACGAAGCCGAGTCGCTGCTGCGCGCGGTCGGTTTGACGCAGTGGCTGGAAGACGAGAGATTAATGGACGCGGTCACGGCCGTCTCCGGCAGCGGCCCGGCCTACTTCTTCCTGCTTATGGAAGCGCTGGAAGAGGCCGCGGTGGAGCAGGGGCTGGAACGGGAAGCGGCGCGGCTGCTCACCCTCGAGACGGCCATCGGCGCCGCCAAGATGGCGCTCGAATCCTCGGAACCGCCGGCACGGCTACGGGAGCGGGTGACCTCGCCGGGAGGAACCACGGAACAAGCGCTACGGGTTCTCGAAGAGGGGAACATGCGCGAACTCATGGGGCGCGCGGTGACGGCGGCTGCCCGCCGTGCGCAGGAGCTGGGAACGATGCTGGGAGAGCGTTAGATGGCATCACCATACTGGGCCAATCCATTGATTTTTTTGATCAGCACGGCGTTGACGCTCTACCTGTTGGCGCTGCTGTTGCGCTTCTTGTTGCAGACGGTGCGGGCCGACTTCCTCAATCCGATCTCCCAATTCCTGGTCAAGGCCACCGCGCCCGTCCTCAATCCGGTACGGCGTTTTGTGCCCGGGCTGTGGGGCATCGACCTGGCCGCCATCTTGCTGATGTTCATAATCCAAGTGGCGGGCCTCTACCTGATCTTTTACATCGCCTTCGGTCAGGCGGCGCCGCTGGGGCCGCTGGCGGTCGAGGCGGTGGGCCGGCTGCTCGGCCTACTACTCAACCTCTATACGGTACTGATCATCATTGGCGTCATCGTCAGCTGGGTGAACCCGATGGCGAGCCACCCGGGGCTGCATCTGCTGCACCAACTCATCGACCCGATCATGCGCCCCATCCGCTCATTCATGCCGGACATGGGGGGGCTCGACCTCTCGCCGATGGTGGCCCTGATTCTCATCCACGTTGTCAGGATGATGGTGGTCTACCCGCTGCGCGGGCAGATCCCGTTGCCGATATAGGGCACGGCCCGATAGACTGTTTCGCTGTTGTTTCGCCACCGGAGGGCCGATGGTCAGCAACCTGCCGGCCGACTCCGTCGGCCTAGTCACCCAACACAAGGCTGTCTTCGAGGAGCCGCTGTCGCTGGATTGCGGGCAAGTGCTGCCGCGCTACGAGTTGGTCTACGAGACCTACGGCGCCCTCAACCGCGACCGGACCAACGCCATACTGGTCTGTCACGCGCTCTCGGGCAGCCACCACGCCGCCGGTTACCACTCCGAACACGACCGCAAGCCCGGCTGGTGGGAGACATGCATCGGACCCGGTAAGCCGCTGGACACCAACCGTTTTTTTATTGTCTGCGTCAACAACCTGGGCGGCTGCCACGGCTCCACCGGCCCGGCCACCACCAACCCCGAAACCGGGAAGCCGTACGGCGACGACTTCCCGGTGGTCACCGTCAAAGACTGGGTGCGCAGCCACTCCCGCCTCGCCGACCGCATGGAGATCAAGCAGTGGGCGGCCGTGGCCGGCGGCAGCCTGGGCGGCATGCAGGCGCTGCAGTGGGCCATCGACTTCCCGCAGCGGTTGCGCCACGCCATCGTCATTGCCGCCGCACCGCGGCTCTCGGCCCAGAACATCGGCTTTAACGAGGTCGCCCGCCAGGCGATCATGGCCGACCCGGAGTTCCACGGCGGACGGTACTACGACCACAACGTCTCACCGGGGCGCGGGCTGGCGGTAGCCCGCATGCTCGGCCACATCACCTACCTCTCCGACGACGCCATGCGGGCCAAGTTCGGCCGCGACCTGCGGGGCAAGATGAGCTACGACTTCGACGAGGTCGACTTCCAGGTGGAGAGCTATCTGCGCTACCAGGGCCAGCAGTTCGTCCAGGGCTTCGACGCCAACACCTACATGTTGATGACCAAGGCGCTGGACTACTTCGATCCGGCGGCCGACTACGGCGACGACCTCTCCACCGCGCTGGCCGGGATCGAGTGCGGCACGCTGCTGATCTCCTTCTCCAGCGACTGGCGGTTCGCGCCGGAACGGTCGGTGGAGATCCTGCGCGCGCTGCTCGATAACGAGAAACCGGTGAGCTACCTCGAAGTGGAAGCTACCCAGGGACACGACGCCTTCCTGATGCCGATCCCCAGATACATCGAGGCCTTCTCCGCCTATATGGGGAACGTGGCCCAGGAGTGCGCCCCGTGAACCCGTTGCGCCGGGAACTGGAGATCGTCGCCGCCTGGATCGAGCCGGGGGCGCGGGTACTCGATTTGGGCTGCGGGGACGGCTTGCTGCTGGACTACTTGGTCCGCAACAAGGGTGTCGCCGCTTACGGTTTGGAACTCGATCCGGCCAAGGTGTCCCGTTGTATGGAGCGGGGCGTCAACGTGGTGCACGCCGACCTCGACAAGGGGATTCGCGACTTCCGCAAAGACAGCTTCGACCACGTCATCCTCAGCCAAGCCCTGCAGGCGGTCCACTACCCCGACAAACTGTTGGAAGAGGTGCTGCGGGTTGGACAGGAGGGGATCATCACCTTCCCCAACATCGGCTATTGGCGAATGCGCCTCCAGTTCATGTTCCGCGGCCGCATGCCGAGGGGACCGGCCCTTCCCTACGCCTGGTACAGCACGCCCAATATCCGGCTTTGCACCGTACGTGACTTCGAGCACCTTTGCTCGACACTGGGCGTTCGGATCGTGGAGCGCCGGCTGCTCGACCGTGCCCACCACTCCCATGCGATCATGAACCTGGCGCCCAATCTCTTCGGTGAGATCGCCCTGTACCGTATCCGGCGGGAGGTCACGTGAACCGGGAACCGGAGTACGTGCGCTACAACCAGAAGGTACTGGAGCGCCGCCGTTCGCCGTATCAGGAGATCGTTATTGCCGAAGACCCCAAGGCGGGCCGGCTGCTCTACCTCGACGACGACCTGCAGATCGGCGACCACGACGAACCGTACAACCAGGCGTTGATCGGGCCACTGCACGAAAACGGCTGCCTGGATAGAGTCCTGATCCTTGGCGGCGGCGACGGTGGAGCGCTCAAGGCGGCCCTGGAACACGAGGCCGGGAAAGTTGTTCTAATCGATATCGACGCCGAGGTGATCGAATTGGCGAAACGCTACCTGCCCCACCTGTGCGGCAACGCCTTCGACCACCCGCGGGCGGAGGTGGTCATCGGCGATGCGTTCGCACGACTCGACAAACCGGAACAGTGGGACGGAATCGTTTACGATCTAACTATGGAGCCGGTTGGCGCGGACCAAGGGCGCACCGCCTTTATCCGCGAGATACTGGGCAAGATCGCCCGGAGGCTGAGGCCCGGCGGCATGCTGACCATGCAGTGCTGTGGCGCCGATGAGACGCACCTGCGCGACGAGATCCGCGCTGGCCTTGACCGGGCGTTTCCCGAGTGGGGCGACTGGCGGACCGCCGTACCGTCGTATGATGTGGAGTGGGTCTTCGCCTGGGCCCGAACCGCACGGGAGGAATAACGCGTTGACGACTTGGCTGGTAACCCATCCGGCGTGCGGCAAGCACAACCCCGGAGAGAACCACCCCGAGAATTCGAACCGAATGCTCGCCATCATGGTGGCTCTGGAATCGCCGTCCTTCCAGGATCTGATCCGGGAGGAGGCGCCTCAGGCCACTATGGAGCAGTTGGAGCGGGTACACGATCCGGACTACATCCGCGGGGTGCTCGACCAGATACCGAGGGTCGGCCGCCACCACCTCGACGCCGACACCATCGTCAGCCCCGAATCGGGCGAGGCGGCGCTGAGGGCCGCCGGCGCGGTCTGCCACGCCGTCGACGGCGTCATGGACGGCGCGGCGCAACGCGCGTTCTGCCTGGTCCGCCCGCCGGGCCACCACGCCGAGCACGACCACGCGATGGGCTTCTGCCTGTTCAACAACATCGCGGTCGGCGCCGCCCATGCGGCGGAGGCACACAATTTGGAGCGCGTGGTCATCGTCGATTTCGACGTCCACCACGGCAACGGCACCGAGTCGTTCGTCAGCGGCCGTTCTGGACTTTTCTATCTCTCCACGCATCAGCATCCGCTCTTCCCCGGCACCGGCATCCCCGAGGAGCCCGGCCCGGCCAATATCGTCAACGCAACGCTCAGCGACGGGGACGGCTCCGAGCGTTTCCGGGACGTCTTCAGCGAAAAGATCCTGCCCAAGATCGACCTGTTCCGCCCGCAACTGCTGATGCTCTCTGCCGGCTTCGACGCCCACCGCGCCGACCCGCTGGCGACATTGCAGTTAGAGGAGGCCGACTTCGCCTGGGCCACGGAAGAGTTGATGGCGCTCGCGCGCAAGCACTGCGGTGGACGTATCGTCTCGGTCCTCGAAGGCGGATACAATCACTCTGCGCTGGCCCGATCGGTGGCCACCCATATCAAGGCACTCATGATGATCTAGGCCGCGGAGACCGGGGAGCACCATGTACACCGACGCCAGCCGCCCGACACCATACCTCCCGCCGACACGACCGGCGGCGCAGAGCGGGGTGCCGGCGGCGCGTTTTCCGCAATCGGCGCCTCCCCCCTTTCCGGCGCCTGCTGGGTGTCCGTTGCAGCCCGGCACCGCCCGACAGCAACCCTGGGCGCCCTATCCGGGCATCGGTGACGACGGCCAGATACCGCCTTTCGGACCCGCCGCGGATGATGAGTACGAGCACGGACCGCAACTGCTCGCCCTGCGCCTGGGAACCTTCGGTCTCAGCGCCGATGCCGCGACCGGCGGGCAGGAATATCAGGAGCGCAACCGCTTTTTGCGGACGTCACCCGACGACCTGCCGAAGGGCATCCAACTGCTGACCGAGATCCAGGCGATGGGCGAGGCGGAGTTAATGGGCCGGGGCGGTCGCCTGGACCTGATGGCGTGAAATGCCGGATCAAATGACGATCCGTCAGCGCTATGCGCACGATCTTCACCAGGGTGTCATCGAACACGACCCCGCCCAACAGGGCGCGGTGGATGCGCTGCAAGAGCTACACGACCGGCTGGTGGCCACACGCCCCACGGCGGCCTCGCCGTGGCGGCGGCTCCTTGGCCGGCCGCGCCGCGAGGCGGTCCCCGGCCTCTACCTCTACGGCCCGGTGGGTAGGGGCAAAACCTACCTAGTCGATGCGTTCTTTGCCGGACTGCCGTTCGACGACAAGCAACGGCTGCATTTTCACCACTTTATGCACCACGCTCACCGTGAAATGCGCCGGCTTAAAGAGGAACCCGACCCATTGCAGAAGGTGGCCGAAGGGTTCGCAACCAACACACGGATCCTCTGCTTCGACGAACTGTTCGTCAACGATATTGCCGACGCGATGATTCTCGGCAGGCTCCTCACGGCGCTGGTGGAAGAGGGGGTCACCCTGGTAGCCACCTCCAATGAACACCCGGACGAGCTATACCGGGACGGCCTGCAGCGGGCACGGTTTCTGCCTGCGATCGATTTCCTCAAACGCCATATGCGCCTCGTCCCTTTGCTGGGGGAGCGGGACTACCGGTTGGAGTTCTTGGAGTCAGCGGATATCTTCCACGTCCCCTCGGGGCCGGAAGCGGACGCCGCTCTCGCCGACGCCTTCGCTCACATCGCGCCCGAACCGGGGCGTCCGGACACTGCGCTGGAGGTAGAGGGGCGCCCCATTCCCACCCGCCGGCTCGCCGACGGCGTGGCGTGGTTCGAGTTTGAGGCCCTGTGCGGCGGACCCCGTAGCCAGACCGACTATATGGAGCTTGCCCACTGCTTCCATACGGTGCTCCTATCGGACATCCCGCGCCTGGATGGAGACCGCAAGGATGAGGCGCGGCGGTTTATCAGCCTGGTAGATGAACTCTACGACCGGCGGGTGAAACTGATCTGCTCCGCCGACACCGGCATCGATGAGCTATACAGGGGGCGGCGGCTGGCGTTCGAATTCCAGCGCACCGCCAGCCGCCTCACCGAGATGCAGTCTCGGGACTATCTGGCCTCGACCCATCGGCCCTGACGACGGAGGACAATATGTCACCACTGCAGGAGTATGCGCTGTTCTTTGCCAAATCGGTCACCATCGTCGCCGTCGTCTTGATCCCGATCATGGCCGTTTCATTGAGCAAACGCCGGGACCAGGGCGACTCGTCGGGCCGGCTGCGCGTGCGCCGTCTGGACGACGTCTTCCGCGCGCGGGAAGCGGCGATCCGCGCGCAACTCAAGGAGGACGGCGGTCTTCTCAGCGCCGCCGAGGTGGAAAAAAAGGAAAAGGACAAGACAGGGACGGGCCCACCTCAAGCCCGCGGTCGCCTCGCCGAATGGACCCGGTCTCAATTGACGCGATTTCGCCCGAAACCGGGCGACGGACACAAAGGCGCGCGACGGATCTACGTCTTGAATTTCCGCGGCGACATCCGCGCCCGTGCGGTGGAGGCGCTGCGCGAGGAGATCACCGCCATGCTCGCGGTGGCGCGGCCGGGAGAAGACGAAGCGGTGCTCCGCTTGGAGAGCCCCGGCGGTGTGGTCCCCGCGTACGGGCTAGCCGCGTCGCAATTGGCCAGAGTGCGCGATGCCGGGGTTCATCTAACGGTCTGCGTCGATCGCGTCGCCGCCAGCGGCGGCTACCTCATGGCCGCCGTGGCCGACCGTATCCTGGCCGCACCCTTCGCGCTTGTCGGCTCCATTGGCGTGGTCGGCGCGCTACCGAATTTCCACCGCTGGCTCAAGAAACACGATATCGACTTCGAACAGCATACCGCCGGAACCTATAAGCGGACGCTGACGCTGTTCGGTGAAAACACCGAGGAAGACCGGCAAAAATTCCGTGACGACTTGGAAGCGATCCACGGCCAGTTCAAGGGCTTCATCCACCACTACCGCCCCCAACTCGACCTCGAACGGACCGCCACCGGGGAGTTTTGGCTCGGAGAGCGCGCCTTGGAGCTGGGGCTGGTGGATCAAATCCAGACCAGCGACGACTATTTGATGAAACGGCGCCACGAGGCCATCCTTCTTGAACTCCACTTCCACCGCCGGGAGCGCTGGTCCCAACGGTGGCTGCCCTTGATGGAGAGATTGGCCACATGGATACGCGCATGACACCGCCGAGGAAGCCGGGACAACACAAATCGAGCGCCCGGCGGGCGCACAAGCGATCACAACTCCTCTACTACCTGCCGGTTGTGGATGCTGGAACCGGAGTGCGCCTGGGCGTTCTCGCCGACCTCTCGCTGGAGGGGTTGTTACTGGTTGGAGAGCACCGCCTGGAACCGGGCCGGAGGGTGAAGGTGCAGATTTACGGCGATCCGACCAGCGAACTGGCGGGGGATGTGGAGTTGATCCTGGAAGGGGAGGTGCGGTGGAGCGGGCGTGACGCGAATCCATCCCGCTTCGCGGCCGGCATCCACTTTCTCCACCCCGATGCCTCCACCCACCAAGCGGTCCGCACGGTGTTGCAACGGTTGGGAATCGACGCTTACTACTGATCGGACAGGGCGTCGTCCGTCTTGCTTAACACGAAGTGGTAGACACCTTCAGCCTCCCACCGCTCCACCATCTCCGTCCCTGTCTTCTCGCAATAGGCGAGAAAGTCGACCACGGAGTGCGGATCGGTGGCCTGTACCCACAATCGCTCCCCCGGCGCCATGGACAGCAGCAGTGTCCGCGTCTTCAGAATCGGCATGGGACAGGCCAAACCCGTTACATCAAGAACGGCCTCATGAACGGGCGCGCGATTGTCATCACCAACTATCATGGGGCCCATTGTACGCATCCGTCGCCCAATACCGCACGAGAATGTAGAATATATGCGCCCTACGGCTGAAGGTGCGAACCCATGAGCGAGCATTCCCATCGCCGAAACGACCACGACCCACGGCCGGTCTCCGACCACCGGGTGCGTGAACAGTACTCCCGCGAGGAGGTGGAGCAGTGGCGCCGGACGGCGGACGAATCGCACCGCAACTGGTTCGATGTCATGAACAACCCATACGGTAAAGAGTGATGGAGCCACACAAGATCCTACTTCCGGATACCGATATCCCGGAACATTGGTACAACATCATCCCGGACCTGCCCCGCGCCCCCGACCCGTATCTTGGGCCGGACGGCCACCCGATCCCTCCCGCCGCGATGGAGGCGATCTTCCCGCCGGAGATCGTCCGCCAAGAGATGTCGGATCAGCGCTGGGTGCCCATTCCGGAGCCGGTACGCCAGGCCCTGGCGTTGTGGCGCCCCACCCCGCTCTTCCGTGCCCGGAATCTGGAAGCCGCCCTGGAGACACCGGCCAAGATCTACTTCAAGCACGAGGGGGTCAGCCCGGCGGGCTCTCACAAGCCCAACTCCGCCGTGGCGCAGGCGTACTACAACCGAGAGGCCGGTATTCGCCGGCTGACCACCGAGACCGGCGCCGGACAGTGGGGGTCGTCTCTCTCCCTGGCCGGACAGCTCTTCGGCCTGGCGGTACGTGTCTACATGGTGCGGGTGAGCTACCAGCAGAAGCCGTTCCGGCGCTCCATGATGGAGACTTGGGGCGGCGAGGTTATCCCCAGCCCGTCGGAACTGACCGCCGCCGGCCGCCAGGCCCTCGCCGAGACACCCGATACCGACGGCTCGCTGGGACTGGCCATCTCCGAAGCCGTCGAAGAGGCCGCCGGACGGAGCGACACCAACTACGCGCTGGGCTCCGTGCTCAACCACGTCCTCCTCCACCAGACGGTGATCGGTCAGGAGGCCCGCCGCCAACTGGAGATCGCCGGGGATTATCCCGACGTGGTCATTGCGCCGTGTGGAGGCGGCTCGAATGTCGGCGGCATGTGCTTCCCGTTCCTGAACGACAAGCTGGCCGGGACATCGGTGCGGCTGGTGGCGGTGGAGCCAACGTCGTGCCCGACTCTGACCCGGGGGGCGTACGCCTACGACTACGGCGATGTGGCCGGATTGACACCGATGATTAAGATGTACACCCTCGGCCACGACTTCATGCCGCCGGGCATCCACGCCGGGGGGTTGCGTTACCACGGTGACTCGACCCTGGTCTCCCTGCTCCACCATGAAGGGCTGCTGGACGCGGTCGCGGTGGAGCAACTGCCCACCTTCGAGGCCGGTGTACTCTTCGCACGGACCCAAGGGATCATCCCGGCGCCGGAGTCGGCCCACGCCGTCCGCACAGCCATCGACGAGGCCGTCCTGGCACGGGAAGAGGACAAACAGCGCACGATTCTCTTTACCCTTTCGGGCCACGGCCACTTCGACATGGCGGCCTACGACCGCTACCTCGCCGGCGAGCTGGACAACGATTACCACGACGGGAGTCAACTGAAGGCGTCGCTCGCCCGCCTGCCGCAGGTGACCTGAAACGAATACCGCCGGCCCCCCGGAGCGGCACCCAACCGCGGCCCCCTTGCGGGGACCTCCCCCCGGTACGGTTGAGGCGCCGCTCCGGAAAGCCGGCGGCTTCCGTTTGCAGCGTCTCTGTTATAGCAACACTTCGTTAATTTAACGTTAACGACCATGCGCTGCCAGGGAAGCTCGAAAGCCCGTCCGCGCCGTATTGCGCCCCGGTGTCCCGCCGAACGCGCCCTTCGGGTTCCCTGCGCTTCTCGGCCGATCGGGACCGCGCGCAAAAACTCGCGGCGCTTGCGCGCCGCTCAGACAGCTTGCGCGCTCTCCGAGCGGCTGCGCCGCTCTCCGTCCCGCTCGGCCTGCGATGCTCAGCGCGTCCGGAGGGACACCGGGGCGCAATACGGCGCGGACGGGCTTTCGAGCTTCCCACCGTTAAGCCGGCAGACGGGGATTCAGGCTGTAGGTCGCCGTCAGCACGGCTTGGTCAACGATGCGGCCCTCAATGGCGTCCAGCAACTCGCCGCCGCGGAACGCCCCCTCGACCGGCGCCCGCTCCACATCCAAGGCGTAGAGCGTGAAGACGTAACGGTGAACGATGGAGTCGTTCCAAGGCGGGCACGGGCCGTCGTAGCCGAAGTACCGGCCTTCCATCTCGTTGTCACCGGCGAACATATCGGTATAGGTATTCAACCCCTGGCGAGTACCCAGGGGGCCTTCCGGCCCGTCCTTGCCACGTGCGGTCACGCCATCGGAGAACACCCCCTCTGGCAACTCACCTAGCGCCGGATCGATGTCGACCACCAACCAGTGGTAGAAGACAATCCGCGGCAAATCGGCCGGAATCTCCCGGTCCTCTCGGTTCACATCCCCCATACGGCTTGGCACGTCCGGATCGTGGCAGACCAACGCCAGCGACTTTACGCCCGCCGGCAACCCGCTCCACTCGACATGGGGGCTGAGATTGCGCCCCAGACACATATGCGCATCGGCGTCCGGCGCCCCAAAGGCGTGGATCTCCGGTATCACCCGCCCGTCGGTGAGATTGTGGCTGGAAACACGCATGGTGTTGCTCCTTTATGCTGGGGTATGATCGACTTACAAAGTTTAGTAGCGGAGCGTAGGCATGACGACGGAATTCCTTTTTGCGTATGGCACCATCCTGCATGAACCTGCGGACCCGCACGTCGCCATCGCCATCGACCGCTATGCTGAAAATGTGGATGCCGGCTACGTTCGGGGCAAGCTTTACGATATCGGGGGCTTCCCCGGAGCCGTACCACTCAAGAAAGACGAGGCCGGCCAAGCTCTTTGGGTCTGGGGCACGATTCTGAGGCTGCTCTCGCCGAAACGGGTCCTGCCGATCCTCGACGACTATGAAGAGGTCGACTTCAACATGCCGCACTCCGGGGTCCATCGCCGGGAAAGGATCGAGGTCTTTCAGAAATCCAATCCGGAAGAGCCCATTGAGTGCATCGTCTACTGGATCAACAAGGTGCCGAGCAGCGCCAAGCTGATCAAGTCCGGAAGCTGGGCCAAGCACCTTGAGAGCCAGGCGCCGAAGAGGGGCCGGCGCCGGGTCTAGAGCACATAGACGAAGACGAACAGTCCGAGCCAAACCACGTCCACGAAGTGCCAGTACCACGCCGCCGCCTCGAAGCCGAAGTGGTTGTCAGCAGTAAAGTGTCCCGCCAGCACCCGGCCCAGGATGACGGCCAGCGTAATCACGCCGACCAGCACATGGAGCCCGTGAAAACCGGTCAACAGATAGAAGATTGAGCCGTAGATCCCGGTATCCAGGCGCAACCCCAGATCCTGCCAGGCGTGCCCGTATTCATAGACCTGAATCCCCAGAAAGATCACGCCCAACACTACAGTCGCCGCTAGAAAGACCGCTACGCGGGTGCGCTGCCCCAGCCTGATTGCGTGGTGAGCGATGGCGATGGTCAAGCCGCTGGTGAGCAGGATCAGCGTGTTGACGGCGGGCAGCCCCCATGCCCCCATCGGCGTGAAATCTAGATCGGCCAGGCCGGGCCCGGCGGTGGGCCAGCTCAACACCACCGAATCCCACAGAAACCTGCTGGTGGCCGGGTCGTCCCCGCCCAGCCACGGCACCGAGAAGATCCGCACATAGAAGAGGGCGCCGAAGAACGCCCCGAAGAACATCACTTCCGAGACAATGAACCAGATCATCCCCCAGCGGAACGAGCGCCCCACCTGCGGACTATACAGACCAGCCCTCCTCTCCCGGATGACGTCGGCGAACCAGCCGGCAGTCATGGCGATGGTCAACACGGCGCCCGCCAACAACACCGGTATCCCCCACCCCATTCCCTGCAGATAACCGCCGCCGCCGAGGCCCAGACCGAGCAACCCGAAACAGCCAACAATGGGCCAGTAGCTGGCCTCCGGCACGTAATACTCTTCATGCGCGCTCATGTCCAAACCTCCTCCACCGGGCCGATCCCGGGCCGGGATTCGTCAGTGGGCGGCCCGCCGGGCCGCCCACGGTTTTGCGGCGCCCAGGAGCCTTGAAAAGCCGTCCCGCCCCCCTTCAATCGGCCAGATCGAAGAGGGTGTAGGAGAGGGTCACAGTCTCGACACCGGCGGGAAGTTCCGGACTGACGAAGAAGGTCACCGGCAAATCCCGCTCCTCTCCCGGCAGGAACTCCTGACGTTGAAAACAGAAGCAGTCCGGCTTACCGAAAAACCGCCCGGCGTTACCCGGCGCGACGTTATAACTCGCCTGCCAAGAGCGTGGCTCCTCGGTCTCATTAACCGCTCGGTAACGTGTCGTCACCAACTCCCCGGGGTGGACCTCCACCCGCCGCTCCAGCGGCTTGAAACCCCACGGCGCGCGGCCGTTCACCGAGGCCACCAATTCCACCGTCACGGTGCGGGTCTCATCGACGCCGCCGACGTGGGTGCCGCCATCTCGGCCGTCGCTCTCAGCGGAGATAAACCCCTGGAATCCTGTCACCTCGCAGAAGATGCGGTAGGCAGGCACCAGGGCGAAGCCAAAGCCGAACATCACCACTACCACCACCAGACAGCGGCGCACTAGCGGGGCGTGACGGGAGGGCGAGCGGTCCGCATGCATGGCGCCTCTATCCTCCCCACATCCGCGAGATGGCAATCAGGTAGGCCGCTGCTGCGGCGGCGGCCAACACCACGGCCGTAATCACAATCCGCCGCCGTGTCTGCCGGTCGCGCCCGGCCATCATGGCACCTTAGGCGGCTCGTGAAAGGTGTGGTGCGGGGCTGGCGAAGGGACGGTCCACTCCAGCCCCTCGGCCCCCTCCCACGGCTTCGCCGGCGCCGGCTCGCCCCGGCCACGCATACACTGGAACACCGTCCAGACGAAGATCAGTTGCGCTGCGCCGTAAGCGAAGGCGCCGATCGACGAGACCATGTTCCAGTCGGCGAACTGCACCGCGTAGTCGGGGATGCGCCGCGGCATCCCGGCCAACCCCAAAAAATGTTGGGGAAAGAAGACGAGGTTCATGGCGACCACCGACGTCCAAAAGTGGAGTTTGCCGAGGCGCTCGTTGTACATCACGCCGGTCCACTTCGGCAGCCAGTAGTAGACGGCGGCCATGATGGCGAAGATCGATCCGGAGACCAGCACGTAGTGGAAGTGGGCGACAACGAAGTAGGTGTCGTGGTACTGAAAGTCGGCGGAGGCGATCGCCAGCATGATCCCCGACAAACCACCGATGGTGAACAAGACGACGAATGCCAGGGTAAACAGCATCGGCGTCTCGAAGGTCATCGATCCGCGCCACATGGTGGCGACCCAGTTGAAGACCTTCACGCCAGTCGGCACGGCAATAAGCATGGTGGCGAACATAAAAAAGAGCGTGCCGGCCGTCGGCATGCCCACCGTAAACATGTGGTGGCCCCAGACGATGAACGACAGGAAGGCGATGGAGGCCACCGCGTAGACCATGGAGGTGTAACCGAAGAGCGGCTTGCGGGCGAAGGCCGGCAAGATGGTGGAGACGATGCCGAAGGCCGGCAGGATCAGGATATAGACCTCCGGGTGGCCGAAGAACCAGAAGATGTGCTGGTAGAGCACCGGGTCGCCGCCGCCAGCCGCTGAAAAGAAGCTGGTGCCGAAGTACTGATCGGTCAGCAGCATGGTGATCGCCCCGGCCAGAACCGGAATCACCGCGATCAGCAGAAAGGCGGTAACCAGCCACGTCCAGACGAAGAGGGGCATCTTCAGCAGGCCCATGCCCGGCGCGCGCAGATTCAGAACGGTGGCGATGATATTGATCGCGCCCATGATCGACGAAATCCCGGCGATATGGACGGCGAAGATCAGGAAGGGGAACGCCATGCCGGTCTGGAGTACCAGCGGCGGATACATCGTCCAGCCCGCCGCCGGGGCGCCGCCCGGCATGAAGAACGTTATCAGCAGGAGGAAGAATGCGACCGGCAACAGCCAAAAGCTCCAGTTGTTCATTCGCGGCAATGCCATGTCGGGGGCGCCGACCTGTAACGGCACCATCCA
>SKJZ01000087.1 GCA_007121755.1 Halorhodospira sp.
CTGGTCCGGCACAGGAGTTAAGTAAGGGTGAGCTTTAATATGTCACGCTGGATCGGTTTCGCCGTGGCGGCTGTGTTCTGCCTCGGTACCGCCGCCTGGGCCGGGGACGACACCGGCGAGGCGGGCCTGGAGCTCGCGCGGGCCGTCCACGAGCGCCCCGACGGCGGCGACGCGATCACCCGCGGCACGATGACGCTCACTGAACCGGGCCGCTCCCCGCGGACGCGCGACACCTTCGAATACCGCCTCGACCCGGGGGAGGGCGGCCGGTTGTCGCTGATCCGTTTCACCTCCCCCGCCGACATCGCCGATACCGGGCTGCTGGTTCACGACCACCCGGACGGGACCACCGATCAGTGGCTCTATCTGCCGGCGATGGACCGGGTCCGCCGCGTCGCCTCCGACCGGCGGGGCGGGCGCTTTGTCGGCTCGGATCTATACTTCGAGGATTTGGAGGACCGGGCGCCGGAACGGGATCACCACCGGCTGCTGGGCGAGGAGGAGTGGCAAGGTATCGCGACGCATGTGCTGGAGAGCGTCCCGGTGGCCGGCGACGGGTCGGTCTACAGCCGGCGGGTCCGCTGGATCCATCCGGAGACATTGATTCCGGTGCGCATCGACCTCTATCGCGGCGGTGAGGAGCCGATCAAGCGCTTCGAGGTGCGGCGGATCGAGCGTGTCCAGGGCTATTGGACCGAGATGGAGAGCACGATGACCGATCTGGAGAGCGGTCACGAGACGCGGCTGACGGTCGAGAAAGTGGTCTACGACCAGGGGTTGCCGGAGTCGCTCTTTACCGCGCGGGGGCTGGCCGATCCGGAGTTGGAGCGGCAGTATCGGCCGTAGAGGTTCTTGGGTGGCGGGTATTCGTGCCGTGGCTTCAACCCCGACCTTACAAGCCTTTCGGAAAGCCTTGCCGGGTGGCGCCCATACGGGGACGCCGTCAATCCATCCCTGGAGGCTTCACGGCCGCATCCCTGCGGCCGAGACCCCGTATGGGCGCCACCCGGCAAGGCTTTCCGAAAGGCTTGTAAGGCCTTCCCGCCGCGCATCCGGCGTCCTCTTGTTGGCGTCGATCCTCTCCCACCCCGCCGTTCTTGGCGCTGAAGAGATCATCATCTTCGGCGAGCCCGACGAACCGGCCGTCACCGACCCGGAACCGGACCGGCCGCCCCCCTGGCGCGACCCGGACCGCTGGGAGGTCCGCCTGGAACGGGGCCGTATTGAATCGGGCGCGCTCACCGGTGACGAACGGCAGGCCGACACCAACCACCACGCCACGCTGATCGGCAGCGCCACTTGGCGGGCCGACCGCTGGGAGATCCGGATCGGGGCCCGCGCCGACGGCCACCGCCAGCTTGGCGAGCGGCCGGTCTCCGACTCCGCCGCGGACTACGATGAGACGTGGCTGCGGGCGCGCGGCGACGCTTGGCGGTTGACCGCCGGCGCGCAGCGGGTGAGCTGGGGGCGCGTCGACGAGATTCCGCCCACCGACCGTCTCGCGGTGGAGGATCTGACGCGCTTCATGCTCGATGAGAGGGCCGACCGGCGCCGGGCCGTCCCGGCATTGCGGCTGGAACTCTTCCACCGGCGGTGGACGGCGGATCTGCTCTGGGTTCCGGCCTTCCGCGCGGCGGAGCTGCCGGCCGAGGAGAGCATCTGGGCGCCTGTTGACCGTGAGCGCGGCCGGTTGCTGGGACTGCCCCCCGACCCGGAGCTGGCCCCGGTCATCCGCGATGCGCACTTCCGGGAAGAGACCAGCGGCGGCGGTGGCGGCGGCGCGCGGATCAGCCGCCACGGGCGGACTTCCGATTTCGCCCTCACCGCCCAGCGGGCGCGCCATTCGGTACCCTACTACCGGCTCAACGAGGCGCAGGACACCTTCACCGCCGTCCACCCGTGGACCACGGTGGCCGGCGCCGACATCGGCTTCGCCACCGGCGCAGTCACTTGGCGCGCCGAAGCCGCCTGGCTCAGCGACGTGCCGGCCACCCGCGAGGAGGACTTCGGCTTCACCACGGTGGAGGGGGTCGACTGGGTAGCCGGCGCGGAGGGCTTTCCCGGCGATGCCGACCTGCGCGTCACCGTCCAGTTGGCCGGACAACACCTGCTCGACGCCGGCGAGGTTCTCGAACCGGAGCGCGCCTACTACATCAACGGTGAGATCGAGAACGAGTACGCGCGGGCGCAGTGGCGCGCCCGGCTGCGCTTCTCCCTCGGTCTCGACCGCCGCGACGCCTATCTCAATCCCGAGATCGCCTACCGCCGCTGGGAGCCTCACGAGTTCTACCTGGGCGCCCACTGGTTCGACGGCCGGGACGACACCGCCGGTGGCTTCTACCGGGATAATCGCATGGCCGTGCTCGGCTGGAGGGGGAGTCTGTGACCGAATGGCTGTGGAACCGGCCGCGCCTCGCGGCGCTGCTGCTCGCCCTGCTCTTCCTCGCCCCCGGGCCGTTGCTGCTGCAATTGGACCTGGACAACGCGCCGGAGCGCTACTTTCCCGCCGACGCCCCGGCGGTGGTCTTCGATCGCGAATTGCGCGAGCGCTTCCCGCAAGACCAGGTGGTGGTGGCGTTGTTCGAGGGGGAGGAGCTCTTCGCGCCCGGCTTTCTCACCGGCCTCGACGCCGCGGCCCGCGATCTGGAAGCCGATCCGCAGGTGGAACGGGTACTGTCGGTGACCACCGCCGACCACATCCGCGCCACCGCCGACGGCTTCGCGGTCGAGATCCTGGTCGACGGGGCGTCTCCCGAGGCGCGCTCCCCGGAGGAGTGGCGGCAGCGCGCCCTGGACGACCGCTTCGCCCCGGAGATGCTGCTCTCGCCGGACGGCAACGCCCTCGCCCTGGCCGTCCGCCCCCACCGGCTGGAGGACAGCCTCCAACGGCTGGAGCTGGAGCGCGCGGTCCGCGCCGCCGTCGCCGAGCACGGCCTCGACCGGCATCTCACTGCCGTTGCCGGCCATATCGCGCTCGACGTGGCCCAGTTGCGGGCGATGATCGGCGACTCCGCCGCCTTCATTCCGGCGACCACCGCCATAGGTCTGCTGCTGTTGTGGTGGATGTTCCGCCGCTGGCTGGTGGTAGTGATCGCGGCCGCCGTCATCGGCACCGTGGTCAACGCCTCGGTCGGACTGCTGGCGGCGGCGGGCCAACCGTACACCCTGGTCTCGTCGATCCTCCCGCCACTGCTCTCGGCGCTCTCGGTGGCAATGCTGATGCACCTCTTCAACGCCATCCTCCACGCCGCCCGGCGCGGCCTGACCGGGCGGGCGCGGATGCGGCGGACGCTGGATGTCATCGCCCGGCCGACCCTCTTCACCGCGCTGACCACCGCGGCGGGACTCAGCTCGCTCGCCTTCAGCCCGATTCCGCCGATCGCCGCGTTCGGGCTGACCGCCGCCGCCGGCGTGCTGCTGCTGGCGGCGCTGGTGGTCTGGGTGGTTCCGGCGCTGGTGCTCCATTGGGACGACGCCGACTGGGTAGTGCGACCGGCCGCCGGCGGGGGCGGGGATCCCCATGCGGGGGACGCTGTGAATACATCCTTGTACGCTCGACGGCGGCATCCATGCCGCCGAACGCCCCCGCATGGGGATCCCCGCCCCCGCCGGCGGCCGGTCGCACTACCCAGTCGGCTTTTGGCATATTTGAACGGCGACTGGATGACCCGCTTTACGACCTTCGCCGCGGTCCTTTCCATGCGCCGGGCCGGGTGGATT
The DNA here is from genome assembly GCA_007121755.1 of Halorhodospira sp. Taxonomy (GTDB): domain Bacteria; phylum Pseudomonadota; class Gammaproteobacteria; order Nitrococcales; family Halorhodospiraceae; genus SKYL01. Next base: position 3,721 of record SKJZ01000087.1, read on the forward strand.
GTGGCCGGCACCGTCCTGTTGTTGGCCGTGGGCCTACCGCAGATCCGCCACGTGGAGGTCGAGACCGACCTCTACGCCTTCTTCGACGAGCGCCACCCCATCACCGTCGACACCCGCCGCGTCGAGGACCGCCTCTCCGGCGTCATGCCGCTCGAGGTCATCTTCGACGGACCGAGCCGCGATACCCTCACCGATCCGGACCGCCTGCGCGAGATCCAGCGCGTGCAGGCGTGGCTCGACGGCCGCCCGGAGGTCGACTACAGCCTCTCGCTGCCCGACTTGGTGGAGCAGATGCACTGGGCCTTCCACGAAGAAGACCCGGCCTACCGGGCGATACCCGACGACCCGTTCCTGATCGCCCAGTACTTCCTCGTCTACGACGGCCACGACCTCCACGAGTTGGTCGACCGCGACTACCGGCGCAGCCGCTTGCTGCTGAATCTCAACGCCCACGGCGCCGGCGAGTTGAACGCATTGATGGCCGATTTGCGCCGCCATCTGGAGAGCGCGCCGCCGGGCGACCTGGAGTGGGAGTTCGCGGGCATGGGGCGGCTCTTCGCCGATCAGGAGCGGCTGCTGATCGAAGGCCAGCTGCGCAGCCTGCTGGCGGTGGCGGCGCTGATCGCCGCGCTGATGCTGATCCTGTGGCGCTCGGTGGCGTCGGCGGCGCTCACCATGCTGCCCAACATGGCGCCGGTGGCGATCATCTTCTCCGTCATGGGGGTGCTGGGGATCTGGCTCGACATGGCGACCGCGATGATCGCCAGCGTCGCCATCGGCATCGCTGTCGACGACACCATCCACTTCTTCCACGGCTACCGGGAGCGGCGGCGGGCCGGCGCCGCGCCGGCTTGGGCCATGGCCCGCACCTTCCGCCAAGCCGGCCGGGCGGTGACCGCCACCACGCTGGTACTCTGCGCCCAGTTCCTGATCCTCGGCTTCTCAGATTTCCAGCCCACCGCGTCGTTCGGCATCCTCACCGCCTTCGGCCTGGCGGCGGCGCTGGCCTTCGACCTCTTTGTGCTGCCCGCGTTGGTGGTGGTAGGGCATCGGTTGTCGGGGTCTTGGCCGCGCGGCCGCTGATCCGGACCGTTTTGTGTCGACAACGCGCGACGTATCCAACATCAGTTGATGTTGGGCCTCCTTCGTCGGCCCAACCTACGCGCGTTTTGGTAGCGTTTTGGTAGGTTGGGCCGACGTAGGAGGCCCAACAACCGAAAAGTGCGTAGCGCGTAGGTTGGGCCGACGAAGGAGGCCCAACAACCCAGCGCGTAGGTTGGGCCGACGTAGGAGGCCCAACAACCCAGAACCAAAAAGAACCGGAGGGATCCAGAATGCACTACAGGAGGTTATTAATCCCAGGCGGCACCTTTTTCTTCACGGTCAACCTGGCCGATCGAAGGAGTCGTCTGCTGACCGAAAACATTGACAGACTAAGGGAGGCAGTAAGGACGGTGCGTATGGCTCATCCTTTCGAGATCGTAGCCTGGGTCGTGCTGCCCGAGCATATGCATGCGATCTGGACCTTACCGGAAGGGGACCGGGATTACCCGCTGCGCTGGAACCAAATCAAGGGCTCGTTCTCACGCCAGCTACCAAAGAAGGAAGCCACTTCCCGCAGCCGGGCTTTGAAGAGGGAGCGCGGTATCTGGCAGCGCCGCTATTGGGAGCATGCCATCCGTGACGAAGACGATTTGGCACGCCATGTGGATTACGTTCATTACAACCCTGTCAAGCATGGCCATACCGAGCGGGCAACGTTATGGCCCTACTCGTCATTCCACCGGTTCGTGGAACGCGGGTGGTTGAATGAGGATTGGGGGGGTGATGGTGTGCCCGACGGGGAGTTTGGGGAGAGGGATTGAGTCGAGGCGACATGTTGATGTTGGGCCTCCTTCGTCGGCCCAACCTACCGAAAAGCTGCGTAGGTTGGGCCGACGAAAGAGGCCCAACAAACCAAAAGCGCGTAGGTTGGGCCGACGAAGGAGGCCCAACTGACATGCCCCCCAAGACAAAGGGCGGACTATAAAGCCCGCCCTTTGTACATCCTTTGGTGCCCCAAGGCCGCGAAAGGCCTCAGCTCATGGTCGCCTCTCCCTCCGCCCCGCCGCGGCGGCGCGCGAAGAAGGCCAGGCCGATCAACCCGAAGCCCAGAAGCAGGAGCGCGCTCGGCTCCGGCACCTGGAAGCGGATGGTGCTGTTCAAGTCCGCCTGGCGAACGAAAACATCCCCAAACTCTTCGGTATTGAAGGCCACCAACTCGTCATCGCCCGGAATCGGAGGATCGACGTTGGTGTCCAGCCGCCAGTTGATCTGCACCGGGCTGCCCACTTCAGCACTCCACAGATCGTAGAAGGTGGAGTCCTGGTCGACATCCCGCATGAAGGCCTGAACGAACGGATCGTCACCACCAGGGTAGGCGTAGGTAATCTCGCCCAACAGGTCGAGGTTGGCCGCCGCCATCTGCGATCCGGTGACGTCCATCTGCAGCACCTTGACCCGGTCGCCGGTCGCTCCGTCCTCGTAGTAGAGATCGAGGAAACCGGAGTTGTAATCGACGACATTAATCGGATCCCCGGTGGTCACACCTTGGATCTCGTAGTCGATGGTCAGCCCCCAACCGGTATCGTCGAAGAACCAGTCGGTGGCGCTAAAGCCGTTATCGGCATGCTCACCACCGAATCCGGACTCAAAGTTCAGGTTGACGACATTCCGGTCACCGACCGCATCCGGATCGGACAGATCGACGCTGCTGGTCCCGTCGAGCGCCGTATAGTTGCCCGCCTCGAAGCCGTAACTATCCATCTGGGTCTGGATGTTGGTATCCACCAACTGGGTGCCCGCCACCGATGGATCGCCGAAGTAGAACGAGGTGGCGAGTGAGTCGCTGGTGCCCAACGTCCGGATCGGCGCGGTGGTCGTTTCCCCATTGCCGCTGTAGTCGGTGCCCACATCAATCTGGAAGGGCCCGGCAACAGCAGCGCCGGACGACATGGCCGTTCCGATCACCGCTACTGTGAGAAGTCGCTTATACATGGAAGCCTCCGTTGTTTCTTGCCAGTACTGCCAAAGGGTTTCGCATATATTGTTAAGCACGGGCCGTGCCAAACTTCCTCAATCCTGTTAACCCATTGTATTGTCTAGCATTTTCTAGGCTCTGCGACTGCTCTCCGGCCGGCTCTGGCCCTTTCGGCCCCGCCTGTGTAAGAGGGGCCGACACCGCTACAGCGCCTCCAGCATCGCCTCGGCGGCCGCCCGCCGCGGGAAATCGGGATACTCATCGAGCAGAGATTCCAGAAGTCCGCGGGCCTCCTCGCGCCGGCCCTGTTCGCGCAACGTCTTGGCCAGGTGGTAGCGCGGCGCGGGTGCCTCCGGCGCCCGCTCCACCACCTGCCGCAGCAGCGTCTCCGAGCGCTCGTACTCGCCGCTGTAAAAGAGCACGACAGCGAGCGTGTCCATGACCGCGCCGGACTCCGGCACCAGATCGTGAGCCCGTGAAGCCACCTCCAGCGCCCGATCGGTATCCCGGACGCGGAGCAACCAGGCCAGATTGTTCAGCGCCAGGACATCGTCCGGTTCGTCTTCCAGAATCCGGCCGTAAGCCTGCTCGGCGGTTTGTTCATCGCCGGCCCGCAGCGCACGGCTGGCCAGGAGATGCCAAATCTGGCGATCCTCGGGGTGCGCATCCAACCACCTCCGTAATACGTCCATCCCTTCCCCCGGAATCCCGGCGCCGTCGAGAGCGTGGACATAGTCCACCACCCAGGCCCGCACCATGCGTCCCTCAAGCGCCTTGGCGTAGCTCTCGACAGCGGCGCCGTACTCGCTACGATGCAGTGCCAACGCGCCCTCCAGGGCGGCCAGCTGAGGGCGCTCCAATAGCTCCGGCTGTCCGGAGAACTCCCGTTGCAACGCGGCCAAACCGGCCTCGGCCGCATCCCGGTCGCCGAGTTGCATATCCAGCCGCGCGATATTGAGCCGCGCCTCGAAATCGCGCGGCTCCAGCTCGACGATGTGTTTCAATGTCTCGCGCGCCCGCGCCGGTTCGCCGGCCTCCTCCCGGAGTTGCGCATGGCGGCGCAGGACGGGCAATGCGCCGGGGTTGTCCTCCAACAACACCTCCAGCCGGTCCGCCGCCACATCGGGGCGCCCCATGGCCCGTTCCAAGTCACTGATCGCGACGACCAGTCCCGTGCTTTCAGGGTTGTGCTCCAGGGCGGAGCGCAGCGTCTCCATGGCCCCTTCCGGGTCCTCCGCGGCCGCCTGTAGACGCGCCAGCATCAAGGCCGGCCCTATTGCCGACGGATGGGTATCAACGGCCCCCTGCAGCCACTCGGTGGCCGCTTCCAGGCGCCCCTCGGAAAGCTCCAGGCGCGCCAACTGGCGCGCGGACTCGGGGTGACCCGGACGGCGTTGTTGGATCTCCACCAGCACTCGGCGCGCCTCCGCGGGCTCCCCCGCCCGCATCTCCATGGCGGCCAGATTCATGCGTGTGGAGAGACGCTCCGGGTCGCGCTCCAACGCCTCGTGAAACGCCGTCCGCGCCTCGTCGAACCGCTCCAGGCCAACCAGCGCCGCCCCTTCGAAGTTAATCGCCTCTGCGTTGTCCGGCTGCTTCTCCCGGTAGGCCCGGCTCAATTCCAAGGCGTCGGCGAACTCCCCTGACTGCAGCAGACTGAGGATAGCGGCACGGTCAGCCTCCCGTGGCTCCGCATCGAGGTCGGAGGCCCGACGCAACGAGTTGAGCCCGGCCTCGCGGGCGCCCTGCTCAAGCAAGGCCAAACCCATCGACTCGTGCAGCCCCGCATCGTCCGGAAAGTGCTCCAAGCCGGCGTTCAGGATCGCCATCCCTTCGTCGGCGTCGCCCCCGGCCATGTGGACCCTGGCCAGCAACTCCAGTAACTCCGCCGAGTGGCCGCTCTCCCGCGCCGCCCGCTCAATGGCCCAGCGGGCCTCGTCGTGCTCGCCCCGGGAGAGATAGACACGGACCAACAAACGGAGCGCGTCCAGGGAGTCCGGGGTGTAAACCAAGTGGCGCTGCAGAAAGTACTCCGCCTGTGCCGGGTTACCCTCGATCAAGTGCACGGCCCCCAGTTGGAGCATGGCCGGCGCGTAGCGCCGGTCGGCGGCCAAAGCCTCTTCGAAGCTGCGCCGCGCCTCGGCGTACTCATCGTTGCGCAGACTGATCAACCCCCGGAAGTAGTGGTACCTGGCGTATGTAGCGCCCGCCTGCTCCAGAACGGCCAAGTCGCTCCGCGCATCATCCAGGCGACCCATCCGGATACGCACCCCCGCCCGCGTCAACAGATCAGGGCCGACCACGGCGCGATGTTCCAGCGCTTGCGTGAGCGCCTCCTCCGCCCCGTCCAGATCACCGGCGCCGACGCGCAATTCACCCAACAGCGACCACGGCGGCCCGTATTGGGGAGCGGCCGCCACGGCGCGTTCCAGCAACTCTATCCCCTCGTTGCGCGCACCGTCCGCGACGGCTTGGTAGGCGCGGGCCATCAACACCTCCGGACTGCCGTCGTCGAGTTCCACCGCTTCATCCAGCAGTCCCCTAGCCTCCCGGAGACGGCCGCTCACCAATTCACCGATGGCGCGGTAGGACAAGTATTTCGCGACAGCCCGCGGATCATCCGTTTGCGGCCGGACCACCGCCGAGAGACGGTCGAAGCGGCCCAACTCGAAGAGCACGCCGGCAAATTCGGGCGCGATCTCCGCTTCATCGAGGCCGTATCGGATCGCCTGCTCGAAGTGGCGCGCCGCCTCCTCCGCGTCGCCTTGGCGGTGGTACGCCATGCCGAGCAGCCGGCGGGTCTCCACATCGGAGGGCTCTTCCGACATGGCGTTGCGCAGTTCGATGACGGCCTCGCCAAGGCGCCCCGCCTCAAGATGCCGGGCGCCGGCTTCGCGGTACTCGGCGGGCGTCTTGGCGCTGTATTCGCCGCATCCGGCCAGCGCCACAGCGATTGCCAGGACGGCCGGCGCCAGAAAGGCGCGGGCCGATCGAGGGCGAAGGGCGGACCGCCTTACCATAACGTCTGGCGGCACCCTGCCGGGGCCGCTCTTCATAGCATCGATCACCATGGGATTCACCTCAGTGCGTACTTATCGAGCAGGCTGTAGAGAGTCGGTCGCGTTACGCCGAGCATGTCGGCCGCCTTGGCGATATTGCCGTCGGCGCGCCCCATGGCCCGCACCACGGCCTGGTACTCGGCGTGGTTACGGGCCTCGCGCAAGAGCATGTGCTCCTCGCTGGCTTCCGCCGCGTCGAGGCCGAGATCGTCGGCGCCGATGCGGCACCCGTCGGCCATGATCACCGCCCGGCGGATTACGTTCTCCATCTCGCGGGCATTGCCCGGCCAATCGTGGGACTCGATGGCGGTGAGGGCCTCGGGAGTGAACCCCTTGCGCGGCTTGCCCTGCTCCCGCGCGAAACGGTGGAGGAAGGCGTGGGCCAGCAGAGTGGAGTCGCCGTGGCGTTCTCGCAGCGGGGGGATGCGGATGGAGATCTCGCTGATCCGGTAGTAGAGGTCTTCGCGGAACGCGCCGTCGCGGATCTGCTGTTGAAGATCCTGGTTGGTGGCGCAGATCACCCGAATATCGACCGGGATCTCCCGCCGCCCGCCCAGGCGTTCGACGGTGCGCTCCTGCAGAAAGCGGAGCAGCTTGGCCTGGAGGGATTGCGGCAGGTCGCCGATCTCGTCGAGAAAGAGCGTCCCCTCATGGGCGTGCTCGATCTTACCGATGGTCTGGCTGCCGGCCCCGGTGAACGCCCCTTTCTCGTAGCCAAAGAGTTCGCTCTCCAGCAGATTCTCCGGAATCGCGGCGCAGTTGATGGCGACGAAGCGCTTGTCGACCCGGGGGCTGAGGTCGTGGAGCGCCCGGGCCAGCAACTCCTTGCCCGTGCCGCTGTCGCCGAGCAACAGCACGGTCGCGTTCGAGGGCGCCACCTTGTCGACCATCCGACAGACCTTGATCATTTGCGGATCGGCGGTGATGACACCGGCCAACGGGGAATCGGTGCGCAGGGTCAGTTCCCGGTTCTCCTCCTCCAACTGGTAGAGGTTGGCCGCCCGGTCGACGATCAGCCGCAAGGTCTCGAGGTTTACCGGTTTCTCGTAGAAGTCGTAGGCGCCGACCCCGACCGCGCGCAAGGCGTTCTCTCGCTCATCGTTGCCGGTGACCACGATCACCCTGGAGGTCGGCGATGCCGACAGGATCTCGGACAACGCGGTCAGACCCTCCGAGGCGTTTGCCGCGTCGGGTGGCAACCCCAGATCGAGTAATACCAGGGGGGGCATATGGCGGCGAACCATCGCCAAGGCGTTGGCACGGTCTTTCGCCTTCAGAACCTCGTAGTCCTCGAAGAACCAACGCAGCTGGCTTTGCAGCCCCTCATCATCTTCAACAACCAACAGTTTCAGGGGTGACGCCACTGGTACTCACCTCTCTATCGGGGGTCTCGAGAAACCGGCCGGGGGCGCCTGCCCTTGCGGGGGACGCTGTGAATACCTCCCTGTACGTTAGACGGCGGCATCCATGCCGCCGACGCCCCCGCAAGGAGGTCCGCCCCGGCCTGTTTCTTGAGTCCCCCTATCTTTGCGGTGGTGACAAGTTCCGCCGCGACATCCGGCCGCGAGGGCTCGGCGGCGGGTCTGGGATCGGGGCCGGAGACTTCAACGCCGCCTTCCGGCACGAGTGGCAAGCGGATGGTAAAGACGGTCCCTTCGCCGACCCGGCTCCGCACCTCGATCCGGCCACCGAGCTGGCGGACCAACTCCTTCGCCTCATAAGTGCCGATCCCCATGCCGGCATTGCCCTTCGTGGTCTGAAACGGCCGGAAGAGGCGTTCGCGCACGAAGTCGTCGTCCATGCCGCGGCCGCTATCACGGATGTCGATCCGCACTTCTCCGCCCTCGACCGCCAGATGGACGCGGATCTCGCCATCGGGGGGCGTGGCCTCCTGGGCGTTCCGCAACAGGTGCTGGACGGTGTTGAGCAACTGGGCGCGGCCGCCGACGAGGCTGATACCTCCAGCCGCATCTTCGAAGACCGGCCGGGGGGCAAGGCTGGACGCCTGTTCCACCGCCTCGGCCAGGACATCGGCGGCGCGGAAACGCCGTTGGGGGGTCGGCTCCGCGGGACGGGCCTGGCGCAACTGAGCGAGGGTACGATCCATCCGGTCGCGGGCATTGGCCACGGTGGCGAAGGCGTCGGCGACGAAATCGGGGTTGTCCATATGCCGCTCGGCGTTGGAGAGCACCAGCGAGAGCTGGCCGGAGACGTTCTTCAGATCGTGGACCAGGAACGCCGACAACCGGTGGAAGGCCTCCAATTGGCGAGCGTCGAGCAGCGCTTCCTTGGCGCTGTCCAGGGCCACGAAGACCGCCACCTGCCGGCCGGCAGTCTTCAGCAGATCGCGCACCTCCCAGTCGACGGGGTGAGGCGCCCGCGGGGCGGCCAGCACCACAAACCCCTCCAACGCCTCGTCACGCAACAGCGGCAAGACCAGCCAGTACCGGGGGTCGGCGAACAGCCACTGCGGCAGTCGCAGGTGCCCGTAAAGATCGGGATCCTCCCGGTACTGTTTGAGATCGATCACCCAGCCGCTTTCAGCCAGAAAGTGAATGAACTCACTCTCCGCCGTCTCCGGTCCGTATTGGGGGGAGCCGAGGTTCAACGCGCCCTTCAAGTGGTAGGCCCCGCTCTCCCCTTTGACCCACAGCAACCCGCCGGTGCTGTCGACCAATTCGGCCAAGGCACAGATCGCCTGATGCTCGAAACTCAAGCTCTGGTCCCGGCCGGAAAGGCGGCCGGTAAACCGCAACCATTCGTCCCGGTAGTCGTATTTGTAAGTGAAAAAGTGCTTGGCAAGCAGCACCCGCACCCGCGCCCGGAAACTCCCCGAAAAGAGTGCCAAGGCCAGGGTCAATACGGCGCCGAAGAGGAAGACCACTTGGATCGCGGCGCCCCATTCGCCGCCGTACTCACGGATATAGTGGCTGGCGGCGGCGATCGCCAGCAGATAGACCCCGGCCCCCACCAACGCCGCCGAGTGGAAGAAGAGGCGGCGGGACGGCTCGGGGGCATCGGCCCACACTTGATGGCGCGACGCCGAGACCGCCAACAGCGGCGCCACCAACGCGTTCACCACGCCGCGAGCCTCCCAAGTCGCCGTGCCCCTCTCCTGAAAGAGCACCAAGTCGGCGAACAGGAAGAGATCGAAGGCGAAGAGAGCGCCCAGGCCCAGGCAGAGGAACTTGATCTCCCAACGCCGCTCCGGATGGGTATCGCGGTAGACTTGCTCCACCAACACCAGACCGGCCACCGCCAACAGGACCATTATCAGTCCGTACCACTGACCGGCGCCGGTGGCGACGGACCACAGGAGATAGCACAGGGTCAACAGCAGAGCGCCGGCCAAGCCGGCGCTCCAGCGGCGCAGGAGACGCGCTCCCACGGGATCCCCCTCCAACGGCCGCCAGAGCATGGCGAGCAGCAGGCCGAACCACGCGGCGTTGCGCATCAGTTCGAACACCCCGTTGGAGAACGCAACCGGAAGGACGGTCTCCCGGTGGATCGCGATGAGCGAGCCGGCCCATACCACGGACGCGGCGGAGGCGAGAGCGAGCCACCCGCTGCCGGGACGCTCCCGCCAGATCGTGACCGCCAGAACCCCCAGAACCAGGAAGGCTGCGACGGCACTCAGGTAACTCACCGTGGCCATGCCGCTCTCCGTCGACGGCCGGTTTTCCGAGATCCCCTTACCTGGCGCCGCGCCCTAAAAGGCATACTTTCACCGTCTCGATCAATATTAAAATATCCAGGAAAAGGGTGTGATTTTTAACGTAATAGAGGTCGTATTGCAGCTTTTCATAACCGTCTTCTACAGAGGCGCCATACGGATAACGGACTTGCGCCCATCCGGTAATTCCGGGACGAATGCTATGACGAGAATGGAAGTACGGAATTTGCTCGCCGAGATCTTTTACAAAGCAAGGGCGCTCCGGTCGCGGGCCGACAAAACTCATTTCTCCCTTTAACACATTAAAAACCTGCGGTAATTCATCGATCCGCAACAGCCGGATCACCTTTCCCACCCGGGTCACCCGGTCGTCCTCTGTTTGCGCCCAGCGCGCCACGCCGTCCTTCTCCGCGTCCTGGCGCATGCTCCGGAATTTATAGATCCTGAACTCGCTGCCGCCCCGTCCGACCCGCTCCTGGCGGTAGAAGACCGGACCCGGGCTGTCCAGTTTGATGGCCGCTGCCGCAGCCAGCATTACCGGCAGGCTCACGACGAACAACGCCGTGCTGGTACAGAGGTCGAAGGCACGCTTCACCGCGCCGCGGAACCGGTCCTGCCGAAAACCGTCGCCGAAAATCAGAGAGCTGGCGTTCACCGACTCGAGACGAATCTGGCCACGCTCACGCTCGAAGAAGCGGGATACATCCGTCACCGCCACTCCGGCCAAGCGGCACTGAAGCAACTCATCCATCGGCAACCCGCCCCGCCGATCGCGGACCGCAGCAACAATCTCGTCCACCCGGTGCTCTTGGACGAAATCGGCCAGCCTCTGCCCCTCAGCCAACGTAAGGACTTGATCGTCTGGGACGCCTTGACGGGAGACTCCGTTTGGAGGCATGAAACCGAGGACTCGATAGGGGAGTTCACCGTAAGGCGTCTGCCCGACCGAAGCCGCCCGTGTGCCGGTGCCCAGGACCAGGATTTTTGGCTTCCAGGCGGCGGAATCGGCGACTTTGTTGAAGGCGATCCGCTCCGCGCCCAGCCCCACCAACGCGAACGCGAAACCGGCGGCCACAGCGTCCGGACCGGGCAACCACCCCGGCTGAATGGCGGCAACCAGCGCGATCAGACCCAGGGCCAGCCCCAACGCCAGGGCTAAGCGCGCCAGCACTGTCAACACGCGCCCTGCTGGGGGGCCGTCATAAAGCCCAAGGAGAGACATAGCCATCAGGCTGAGGAGCGCCGCCGCCAGCACGTCCATCGTGAACACAGAGCCGGGAGCTGCCGCCCCGGCAAGGACACCGCTATTCAAGGCGAGCGCCAGGTAGATACAGAGGACCAGGATCAGGCCCTCCAGCCCCATGACGGTAAGCATTTTACGCGGTACGTAGTGACCGAATACCTGCAAGCCGATTCCCCCCACTCTTTCACCGGACATTAAGCCGCCGGGGAAAGAAGGCAATTCAATTCTCATTCATGTGGCTAGCAGTATAAGAGGCTCAATTAGGCCCTGAGTCTTATATGTGTGCGTTCGCACATAACTTCCGGGCGAACCGCAATAGCTTGTTCTGCAGGCTGTTATTGGACTCTCGCCGTGGCAAGCGTTGAGCGTGAAAAACACCCTGACACCCACCGTAAAGTTTTTCGTCACCTTGATGGCGAATGCATTATGTAAAAGGAGCACACCCATGAAACTTCTGATCACTGGAGGCGCCGGTTACATTGGCAGCCACGTGGTTCGCCAATTAGGCGAGGCGGGGCACGATGTTGTCGTCTACGACAAGCTCTCCACCGGCCACCGCTGGGCCGTGCTATACGGTGAGCTGGTGGAGGCGGATTTAATGGACACGCCCCGCCTCGATGCGGTGATGGCGGCGGGCCGTTTCGATGCGGTCCTCCACTTCGCCGCCCACGTGGTAGTCCCGGAGTCGGTGGCCGATCCGCTGAAGTACTACCGCAACAACACCGACAACACGCTGAACCTGTTGGATGCCTGCGTGCGCCACGGGGTGGAGCGGATCGTCTTCTCCTCCACCGCGGCCGTCTACGGTCTGCCGGAGAACGGCCGCGTGGACGAACAGACGCCGTTGGCCCCGATCAACCCCTACGGCGCGTCCAAGA
>SKJZ01000125.1 GCA_007121755.1 Halorhodospira sp.
GCGCGCCAACTCTTCGGCCACCTCACGGTCTTCCCGGGGCAACAGCGCCGGCGCCATCTCCAACACCGTCACCCGGCTTCCGAGCCGCGCAAACGCCTGCGCCAACTCCAAGCCGATGGGCCCGCCACCGAGGACCGCCAAGTGGGACGGCAGGCGGCGCTGTGCAAAGACCGTCTCATTGGTCCAGTAATCGACCTCGGCCAACCCGGGGATAGGCGGTACGGCCGGCCGGGAGCCAGTGGCGATGACGAAACGGCGGCCGCGGATCCGCTCGCCGCCCACCGCCACCGTGTGCGGGTCGACGAAGCGGGCGGCGCCGAAGCGTACGGAGACCCCGTAGCCGCGAAAACGCTCAGGATCGTCGTGCTCGGCCAAGGTGTCGACGGCTTCACGCACACGGTCCATCACCCGGCCCAGGTCGACTTCCGGCGCCGCCGCCGACAGTCCGTACCGGCCGGCATGGCGCATCTGGTGGGCCACCGCCGCCACGCGGATCAACGCCTTGCTCGGCACACAGCCGTAGTTGAGGCAGTCGCCGCCGAGCACGTCCCGGCGCTCGACCAGGACCACGTCAAGGCCCAGCTGCCCGGCGACGCTGGCAGTGACAAGGCCGCCGACCCCCCCGCCGATGATGACCAGATCGTGGGATCGACTCATGACCCAACGCCCCTAAAAACTTTAAACTCGTCACTTTCAACTCCCCGCATCATCCACCCCCGGCACCGGCTCCCGCCGGATACGTCGAATCAACCTCGGCAAAAAGACCGCCACCGCAAGCAAGCCGATGGCGATCAGCACCGCCTGCACCGCCCGCTCGCCGCCGGCGATCGCCTCGGCGCCGGCGTAGCCGATCCAGACGTATGCCAGGGAGCCGGGCGCCATGCAGATGAACGTGGCGGCGACGTAGTGGACCAGGTCGATCCGGGTCAGGCCCAAGGCGTAATTGAGCAGGTTGAATGGAAAGATCGGCACCAAGCGGACAAAGGCCACGAACCGCCACCCCTCCCGCTCAACCCCGGTGATCACCCGTTTGACCAAGCCGCCTGCCTTCTCCGCGACCCAGTCGGAGGCGGCGTAGCGCGCGGCCAGAAACGCCAGCGTAGCCCCGGCGGTGGCGCCGGCCAGCGCGTAGACGAACCCGAAGAACGGGCCGAAGAGAACACCCGCCGCCACGGTAAAGATCCACGCCGGCAGGAACGCCACCGCCGCCAGCGCGTAGGCGGCCATAAACACCAACGGCGCCCAGGCGCCGAGATCGTCCAACTGCCGCCGCACCAGCTCCACGCTCAAGACGTCACGGTAGAGCAACCCCACCGACACGGCCGCCCCGATGACCAATAACAGAATCCCGCGCGCCAGCCACTGCCGATTCGGCATCGCCATCCCGGCGGCTCCTCTCTCAAATTGCCCGCTCTAAGTATCGGAAGGCGTGGGCGCTGTGCCCATCCGTAGTTCCCGCAGTGCTACGATCCGGTTCACCGGATCGTAAGCCCGGCGGGGAATCCACCCAAATTCATCTACCACAGAGCATTGAGAATCATTCGCAGATCAGGCACTCTGTGGGGTGCGGCCCGCATCGGCGTGCCGCCCGACAGGAGGCCTTATGGACCCGGAACAGCAAGAACCGCTGCTGACCCTCAACAAGATCCACTGCTGCTACGGCGGCGTGGACGCCGTCCACCGGCTCAGCTTCCGCGTCCACCAGGGGCAAATCGTCTGCCTGCTCGGCCCCAGCGGCTGCGGCAAAACGACGACCCTGCGCGCCATCGCCGGCTTCGAGCCGGTCTGCAACGGCGAGGTCCGGCTGGGCGGCGAGGTCATCTCCGCCGCCGGCTACACCCTCCCGCCGGAGCGCCGGCGCATGGGCATGGTCTTCCAGGACTACGCCCTCTTCCCCCACCTGACCATCTACGACAACGTCACCTTCGGCCTGCGCGGCCTGAGCCGCCGCGAGCGCCGCGCCCGCGCCGACGAACTGCTGGAACTGGTCGATCTGCGCGGCTACGGCAGCCGTTACCCCCACGAGCTGTCCGGCGGCCAGCAGCAGCGCGTCTCGTTGATCCGCGCCGTGGCCCCGCGGCCGGCCATGGTCCTGCTGGACGAACCCTTCTCCAACCTCGACGTCGACCTACGCGAACGGCTCAGCCGCGAGTTCCACGACATCTTCCGTGACCAGGGCGTCACTGCCGTCCTGGTCACCCACGACCAGCACGAGGCCTTCGCCATGGCCGATGAGATCGGCCTGATGCGCGATGGACGGCTCCTCCAGTGGGACACCCCGTTCAACCTCTACCACGAGCCGGTGGACCGCTTCACCGCTGAGTTCATCGGCCAAGGGACACTGATCGGCGGCCGCCTGCTCGACCACGAGCGGGTGGAGACACCGCTGGGGGTACTGCGGGGCAACCGCGCCTTCCCGTGGAACCCGGGGACCGAGGTGGACGTCCTGCTCCGCCCCGACGACGTCCGCATCACGGCCATCGCCCCGCTCCAGGGGCGGGTAGTCAAGCGGGCCTTCAAGGGGGCGGAGACGCTCTACACGCTGCGCACCGCCGACGGCCACCAACTCCTGGCATTGGCCCCCAGCAGCATCGACCACCCGGTGGACGCCCAGGTCGGCATCCAGATCGACACGGAGCACCTGGTGGCCTTCCCGCGCCACGAACAGGAAGCCGGAGAGGAGACCCTCTGGTACCCCCTCCACGCGGCCAACGCTTAGCCCGCTTTCCGCTTTGACCGGCGCCGGACGGACCTACAACGGCGGCAGGGGGCTGTGAACATGAATGATCCGGCCGAACGCGAAGCCACCGACGACGATCTGCGCCAGACGGCTGAGGCTCCACCGCAGCCACCTTCGCAGGAAGGCCGACGATGCGCACGCTCCCGCTCCCTCGCGGCTTGAAGAACACGCTCTCCATCATCGTCCCGGTGTGGAATGAGCAAGAGGTGCTCCCCCCCCTACTGGCGCACCTGCGCACGTTCCAAGAACGCGGGGTTGAAGTACTCTTCGTCGACGGCGGCAGCGACGACGGCACGCCTGCCCTCATCGAGGCCGCCGGCTTTTCGGTGATGCACGCCGACCGTGGCCGGGCCCGGCAGATGAATGCCGGCGCTCACGCCGCCGCCGGTTCGGTGCTTCTCTTCCTGCACGCCGACACCGTCCTGCCGGACGCCGCCGCGCGGCAGGTGGCCGCAGCGCTGGCTGGCGGCCGCCGCCGGTGGGGACGGTTCGACGTGACCATCTCCGGCAAGCCGTTGATGCTGCGCGTCGTGGCGACCATGATGAACCTGCGCTCACGGTGGAGTGGCATTGCCACCGGCGACCAAGCGATCTTTGTGACCCGCGAGGCGTTCAACGCCGTAGGCGGCTTTCCCGATCAACCGCTGATGGAGGACGTGGCGCTGACCAAGCGGTTGCGCCGCCTCTCTCGGCCCGCCTGCATCGCTTTGCGGGTCATTACCTCGGGACGGCGGTGGGAGCGGGACGGCGTCTGGCGGACCATCTTTCTGATGTGGCGGCTACGCTGGGCCTATTGGCGCGGCATCCCAGCGAGCGTACTGGCGCGGAGCTACCACCGATGACCACGCGGATCGTCGTCATGGCTAAGGCGCCGGTACCCGGCGCGGTGAAGACCCGGCTGATCCCGGCCCTCGGCGCCGAGGGGGCGGCGCGGCTGGCGCGGTGGATGCTTACCACCACCCTGAACCAAGCGCTGGCCAGCGGCGTCGGCCCGGTGGAGTTGTGCGCCGACCCGCCGGTGGACGACCCGGCGTGGTGGTCCGTAGCATTGCCGCCGGGGATCAAGGTCTCCACGCAGAACGACGGCGACCTAGGGGCGCGCATGGCCGGGGCGGCGGAGCGGACCGCCGCCCGAGGAGAGGCGGTTCTGCTGATCGGCACCGACGCCCCCGAACTCGACGCCCCCCGCCTGCGCCAAGCAGCGGCCATGCTGCGGAAGGCCGACGCGGTGCTCTTCCCGGCGGTGGACGGCGGCTACGTCGTGCTCGGCCTCCACCGCGGCCACGCACTGCTCTTCGACGGTATACCGTGGGGCACGGAGACGGTCGCCGCGGAGACGCTCCGGCGCCTCGCCCGGCTGGGCTGGTCCGTGGAGATCGGACCGACGTTGCACGACATCGACGAGCCGGACGACTTGGCGGGTCGCTATGGTGCTGAGTGAGGACTTTATTGCCAATCAGGCTACCACCATCCTGTGGGGGCAGCGTTCACAACCGACAGGGAGGACGACCATGCAGTGGCGCAACCACGCCCAAGGCTACGGGTTGCCGGCCATTCTATTCCACTGGCTGGTAGCCGCCGGCGTCTTCGGCCTCTTCGGCCTGGGGCTGTGGATGGTCGATCTGGGCTACATGGACCCGTACTACCGCAGCAGCGTCGCGCTGCACAAGTCGCTGGGCATCTTGCTTTTTTTGGTGGTGGCGGCACGGCTGGCCTGGCGGTTGGCGAATCCCTCCCCCCGGCCGTTGGGCCGCCCGTGGGAGCGCCGTGCGGCGGCGGTGGTTCACGGCCTGCTCTACCTGTTGCTCTTCGCCACGATGATCGCCGGCTACTTGATCTCCACCGCCGACGGCCGCTATCCCGAGGCCCGTTTCGTGAGCACCGCCTACC
>SKJZ01000215.1 GCA_007121755.1 Halorhodospira sp.
CAGATCCGCGCCCCATTTCATCCGCAGCAACTTCCCGGGAACGGAAGAGTGGAGACCATGCCCAATCACCGCTACGCCATGATCGACGGCAACGAAGCCGCCGCCCGCATCACCTACCTCACCAACGAAGTCATCGCCATCTATCCCATCACTCCGTCGTCCGGCATGGCCGAACTGGCCGACGCCTGGGCCGCCGGAGGGTCGCCCAACCTCTGGGGCTCCGTGCCCGAGGTCATGGAGATGCAGAGCGAGGCCGGCGTCGCCGGGGCGGTCCACGGCGCGCTGCAGACCGGCGCCCTGGCCACCACCTTCACCGCCTCCCAGGGCCTGCTGCTGATGATCCCGAACATGTACAAGATCGCCGGCGAACTCACCCCGGCGGTCATCCACGTGGCGGCGCGCTCCCTGGCGGCCCAGGCGCTGTCGATCTTCGGCGACCACAGCGACGTGATGGCGGCGCGCACCACCGGCTTCGCCATGCTCGCCTCCGGGTCGCCCCAGGAGGCCCAGGACCTGGCGCTGATCGCCCAGTGCGCAACGCTGGAGTCGCGGGTGCCGTTCATCCACTTCTTCGACGGCTTCCGCACCTCCCACGAGATCAACCGGGTCGACTTGGTGGACGAGGAGACGATCCGGGCGCTGCTCCCGGAGTCGGCGGTCCACGCCCACCGGGAACGGGGCCTGAGCCCCGACCGGCCGGTGGTTCGCGGCACCGCCCAGAACCCCGATGTCTACTTCCAGGCCCGCGAGGCGGCCAATCCGTACTACGCGCGGGCCCCGGCCATCGTAGACGAGATCATGGCCCGCTTCGCCGACGCCACCGGCCGCCGCTACCGGCCCTTCGAGTACACCGGCGCCGACGATGCCGAGCGGGTGGTGGTGGTGATGGGCTCCGGCGCGGAGACGGCCGAGGAGACGGCCCGCCACCTGCGCGCCCACGGCGAGAAGGTGGGGGTGGTCCGGGTCCGGCTCTACCGGCCGTTCAGCGCCGCCCACCTGCTGGCGGCGCTGCCGGCGGCCACCCGCCGCATCGCCGTCCTCGATCGCACCAAGGAGCCGGGGGCCGACGGGGAGCCGCTCTATAAGGACGTGGCCACCGCCGTCTACCACGACGCCGCCTCCGGCAGCGACCGCTTCGGCGCCCTGCCCCGCATCATCGGCGGACGGTACGGCCTCTCCTCCAAGGAGTTCACGCCGGGCATGGTCAAGGCGGTCTTCGACGAACTGGCCGCCGACGCGCCCCGCCACCCCTTCACCGTCGGCATCCACGACGACGTCACCGGCACCAGCCTGACGTGGGACCCGGCCTTCCGCACCGACGCGCTGAAGTCGGTGACCAGCGCGCTCTTCTACGGCCTCGGCTCCGACGGCACCGTCTCGGCCAACCACAACTCGATCCGCGTCATCGGCGAACAGGCGGGGCTCCACGCCCAGGGCTACTTCGTCTACGACTCGCGCAAGGCCGGGGCGGTCACCGTCTCCCACCTCCGTTTCGGCGACCAACCAATCCACGCCCCCTACCTGGTGGACGACGACGAGGCGCGCTTCGTGGCGTGCCACCAAGCCGAATTCCTGCAACGCTACGAGATCCTGCGCCACGCCGCCCCCGGCGCCACGGTGCTGCTCAACTCGCCGGCGCCGGCGGACCGGGTGTGGGAGACGCTGCCTTTGTCGTTCCAGCGCCAAGCCATTGACAAGGGGATCGACCTCTACACCATCGACGCCTACACGGTGGCCCGCGAGAGCGGCCTGGGGCGGCGGATCAACACCGTCATGCAGGTCTGCTTCTTCGCCCTCTCCGGCGTCCTGCCCCGGGACGAGGCCATCGGCCACATCAAGGCGGCGGCCGAGAAGAGTTACGCCCGCAAGGGCCGGGAGGTGGTGGAGAAGAACTTCGCCGCCATCGACGCCGCCCTGGACGGCCTGCACCGGGTGCCGATCCCCGAGGCGGCGAGCGCCGGCTTCGATCTCCTGCCGCCGGTGCCGGACGACGCACCGGCCTTCGTCCGCGAGGTGGAGGGGGCGATCATCGCCGGCCACGGCGACGAACTGCCGGTGAGCTGCTTCCCGGTGGACGGCACCTTCCCGGTGGGCACCGCCCGTTACGAGAAGCGCGCCCTGGCCCGGGAGATCCCGCACTGGGACGAAGACCTCTGCACCCAGTGCGGCAAGTGCCCGCTGGTCTGCCCCCACTCGGCGATCCGCGGCAAGGTCTACCCGGCGGAGGCGGAAACGGACGCGCCCGCGTCGTTCCGCTCGGCGGCGGTCAAGGGCAAGGAGTTCCCGGAGGGCCACCGCGTGGTCTACCAGGTGGCGCCGGAGGACTGCACCGGCTGCAACATGTGCATCGAGGTCTGCCCCGCCCACGACAAGCAGAACCCGGAGCGCAAGGCGCTGGCGCCGGTCCCGCTGGCCGAGGCCCGCGACCGGGAGCGGGCCAACTGGGCGTTCTTCCTGACCCTGCCGGAGTACGACCGCACCAAGATCCGCTGGAACACCATCCGCGGCGCGACCCTCGGCGAGCCGCTCTTCGAGTTCTCCAGCGCCTGCGTCGGCTGCGGCGAGACCCCGTACATCCGCCTCGCCACCCAGCTCTTCGGCGACCGCATGCTGGTGGCCAACGCGACCGGCTGCTCCTCCATCTACGGCGGCAACCTGCCGACGACGCCGTGGACGGCCAACGCCGACGGCCGCGGCCCGGCGTGGAGCAACTCACTCTTCGAGGACAACGCCGAGTTCGGCCTCGGCTTCCGGCTCTCCATCGACAAACAGCGGCGGTACGCCGAAGAGTTGCTGGAGCGGCTACGGGAACCCCTCGGCGGCGAGCTGGTAGACCCCCTCCGGGAGGGCGCCGCCGACGCCGACGAGGCGGGCCTCCGCGCCCAGCGGGAGCGGGTGGCGGCGCTCAAGGCGCAACTCGCCGGGCTCGACCACCCCGACGCCCGGCATCTGGCCGCGGTGGCCGACCACTTGGTCCACCGCAGCGTCTGGCTCGTCGGCGGTGACGGCTGGGCCTTCGACATCGGCTTCGGCGGCCTCGACCACGTCCTGGCCACCGGCCGCAACGTGAACATCCTGGTGCTCGACACCGAGGTCTACTCCAACACCGGCGGCCAGACTTCCAAGGCGACCCCCCGCGGCGCGGTGGCGAAATTCTCGGTGGCCGGCAAGGCGAGCGCCAAGAAGGAGTTGGCCCTCTTCGCCATGGCCTATGAGAACGTCTACGTCGCCCAGGTGGCCTTCGGCGCCCGCGACAAACAGACCCTCAACGCCTTCCTGGAGGCCGAGGCCCATCCGGGACCGTCGCTGATCATCGCCTACAGCCCGTGCATCGCCCACGGCGTCGACCTCGCCAGCGGCTGCGGGCTGCGGCAGCAGGAGTTGGCCGTCAAGAGCGGCCACTGGCCGCTGCTCCGCCACCGCCCCGACCGCTTGGCCGAGGGCAAGAACCCGCTGGTGCTGGAGTCGAAGGCGCCGAGCATCCCGCTGAGCGAGTACATGGAGACGGAGCCCCGCTTCCACCAGTTGACGCGCAGCCACCCCGAGACGGCGGAGGCGCTGAACGCCGCGGCCCAAGCGGAGGTGGACGCCCGCTACCGGCGGTACCGGCAGCTGTCGGAGTTGTTGAACGGAGAGGGGTGAGCCGCAGCGGGCCGGGGTTACTCCTGACCCGTACCGTGTGGCGTGCAAAAACCGCGAGTCTACGCTGAAGGTAATCCCCCATACCGAGGATTGCCTCCATGAAACCGCGAGACCCGCAACAGCCTCCAACCCCCGAGGAGGAACCCCTGGCCAACGAGGGCCGCCGGCGCTTTCTCGTCAACAGCGCCCTTGTCGGCACCGCCGGGGTGGCCGGCGCCGCCACCGGCATCGGCGCCCTGTCACGCAGCCCCTCCGCCGAGGCGGCCCGGCACGAAGCCGCCGACATCCACGTCCCACCGGGACGGCTCGACGACTACTACGGCTTCTGGAGCAGCGGCCAGACCGGCGAGGTCCGGGTCCTGGGCGTGCCGTCCATGCGCGAGTTCTCCCGCATCCCGGTCTTCAACCGGGAGAGCGCCACCGGCTGGGGCCAGACCAACGAGAGCCTGGCCGTCCTGGGCGAGAGCGCCCGGTTCCAGAACGGCGACCTCCACCACGTCCACATGAGCTACACCGACGGCAAGTACGACGGCCGCTACCTCTTCGTCCACGACAAGCTGAACACCCGCATCGCACGCATCCGCCTCGACATCATGCGTTGCGACAAGATGGTCACCATCCCCAACGCCCACGCCATCCACGGCCTGCGGCTACAGAAGGCGCCGCGGACCGGTTACGTCTTCGGCAACGGCGAGATGATCGTCCCGCTGCCCAACGACGGCCGCCACCTCGACGCGCCGGAGCACTACTGGTCGGTCTTCACCGCCGTCGACGGCGACACCATGGAGGTGGCGTGGCAGGTCTGGGTGGACGGCAACCTGGACAACACCAACGCCGACTACTCCGGCCGTTTCGCGGCCTCCACCTGCTACAACTCGGAGCGGGGCGTCACCCTCTCGGAAAAGATGCGTCCGGAGCGGGACTGGGTGGTGGTCTTCGACATCCCGCGCATCGAGGAGGCGGTCCGCCTGGGCAACTACGTC